>JAJYMZ010000177.1 GCA_021786615.1 Acidobacteriota bacterium | reverse complement strand
TTGAAAATACCCGGCCGTGGCCGGGGTTCCTCCTGCAACATCGCGTGGCCGCCCGCGTAGAGCGCGCACCAGAGCGCCGCGCGGACCGCCGGTGTGCCGAGCTGGGCCAGGGGAAGGCCGACCCTGGTTTCGTGATCCCAACCTAGAATCCGGTTCATGCGCTGAAGCTTCAGCAGCATCGCGGCATGATCGAGCCTTCCCGAAAAGAGAGTGTTCCCGTCCACCAGGTGTTCCCGTTCATGGTAGAGGCCGCGCCCCTCCTCGTCGTTGAAGCGCGGACCCCCCAGAATCTCAGGATTGATGGAGGTCCCAGTGCTTTCCCAGCGCAAGCCGCAGCAGGCGGCGGCCACTTCCGCGGCCCAGTCCCACGGCGTGTCCGTGGCGCTGAAAACAGGTGCTTCAGGTTGACACCCCGCAGCCACCAACCCCAGGGCCACGCCTTCCACCCGATTGCGGAACTGGCCGTAGTCCAATGTCCCCCAAGGCGGAGCTGAAAAGGCCGGACGCTCCTGCAACCGCGCGGCGCGCTGGATCAGGAGCTTTCTCAAAGTATCAGGCATTCAAGCCTCGGCGGCCATGGCGCCCACGTAAAATGTCGGACAGACATCCATCACCGCGCGGATGTCCGGCACTTTTCGAACCCGGCTGAAACCCGCCGCCAGCAACGCCTTCTCCCACACTTCGGGGGTCAGGAAACCGCAGCATGGGCGCAGGTCTGGATCCAGCGCCACGTCGGTGAAGCTCTTCACGAACCTGAAGAAGAATTCCATGTAGATGGGGCGCGCGAGATCGGGCTTCATGCATTCACCCACGATCAGGCGTCCTCCGGGTTTCAGCAGACTCCGCAGCCGCCGCAGCACATCCTGCAAATCCGTGGCCACGTGCAGCACGTTGATGCCGACGATGGCGTCGAAGCGTTCATCGCCCAATTTCTGGGCGTCAAAAGGTTTGTTGATGTCCAGGCCGCCGAACGTGAAGGGCAGGCCCGGCGCCTTCTCGCGAAGATCCCGCTGGGCCTTGCGCATGAAGGCCGGCGCGATGTCCGTGAAGCGGTACTCCGCGAAGCGGTCCAGATAGCCAGCCTCGGCGGCGTCCCGGGCCACCAGTTGCGCGAAGGAGCCCGCGCCGCCCCCCAGTTCCATCACGCGAGCATTGGCCGGCAAGCCTTCCCGCAGGGCGATGAGGGTCAGCAGATTGTTGGGATAATAGTTGAGATTCTCATTGCGGAAGAAAGCCAGCCAGAGGGGAAAGATAGTCAGATCGAACAGCAGCTGCTCGCCGGACTTCCCCTCCGTGAAGAAGGGCTTCACCTGCCGCAGCACCGCGTCCAGCAGTTCGAAATTGGCGCCGTGGCCGGGGGCTTCGGCTTCGGTGAAAGCGCGGATCTCGGTGAGATCCAGCGCGGGCCCGCCATCCAGGAAATAGCGGTCCCCCTCCTGGCGCAGCAGGCCTTCTTCCACCAGAAAAGGGAGCATCCATTCCGCCACAGCCTTGGACTGGGGCGCAAGGCCTTCGATGAGCCCCTCGATGGTGGCGCCCTTGCGCAATTTGGGTTCCCAGCCCAGATCCAAAGCCAGGGCCAGCACCACGCGCCCCGTGTACAGTTCCGTGGCGTAGTGCAAGGCCAGGAAGGGCCGTGAGAAGAAGACCGACACCTGGGATTGGGACCTTTCGTCCAGTCCTAGCTCCGGCGGGATGCCATAGGTTTCCATCCGATCCGTGATCAGCTTCATCAGTCCATCATCTCGCTGATGCTGCGGCCGCCATGGATGCGGAGGATAGCGTCGCCGAACATGGCCGCGGTGGAAAGCACATGGAGGTTCTTGAGCGCGGAGGCCTTGGCTTCGGGAATGGGAATGGTGTCCGTCACCACCAGCGCATCCAGGTCCGCTTCGTTCAAGCGATCCACCGCGGCACCGCTGAAGACCGCGTGGGTGACGCCCACGCTCACTTTCCGGACACCGAATTGCCGCAGCATCTTCGCGGCCTCGGAAATGGAGCCGCCCGTGGCGATCTCATCGTCGTAAATGATCGCGTCCTTGCCCTCCACATCGCCAATGAGCGCCACACTTTGCGCTTTTTCGCTGTCGTCCGAGCGGCGCTTATCAATGAGCGCGAGGGGCAGTCCCAGCCGCTTGGCGAAGTGGCCCGCGAATTTCGCGGCGCCCGCGTCCGTGGCCACCACCACGCTGTTGGAGATGTCCGTGCGGCGGAAATGCTGGGCCTGGATGGGCGTGGCGAAAATCTGGTCCGCGGGAATGTGGAAGAAGCCCAGGATCTGCGGCGCGTGCAGCGTCATGGTCAGCACGCGGTCGGCCCCGGCCTGCTTCAGCAGATCCGCCATGAGCCGGGCGGTGATGGAGATGCGGGCCTCGTCCTTCTTGTCCGAACGGGCATAAGGATAGTAGGGCAGCACCGCCGTGATGCGCGCCGCCGACGCGTACTTCAGCGCGTCAATGAGGATGAGCAGCTCCATCAGGTTGTCGCTCACCGGCGGGCAGCTGGTCTGGATCACGAAGACATCTGCTTCGCGCACGTTCTCGTCTATCTTCACCTTGATGTTCTCGTTGGAGAAGCGCGTGAATTTCACCTTGCCCAGGGGCATCCCGATATGCGCGGCGATTCCGCTGGCCAGAGCCTGGTGGCTCGTCCCCGAAAAGACCTTCATCTCCCCGATCATGAATCCCCCGCCGCCTGAGTGATGGTCCAGTGTAGCGCGGCCGCACTCCCTGGAAGCCATTGAACCCGGAGCTTGTCTTTGGGCAGGATGAAATCGGCTCCAGGCTACAGGCTTCGGGCTACAGGCTTCGGGGAAAGAATCGCTTCGCACTGGATAGTGCTGATGTTGTTGCGAACCCGAAGCCCGAAGCCCGAAGTCTGAAGCCAGTGGAAGTCACACGATCGTGAAATCCAGTTGCAAGGCGGATCAGTTGGCGGTGACAGTCCCTGGCGTGATGGCGATGGGCACCGGTGCCCCGCTGCCCTGGTTTAGGACGGCCTTGTTGGGAACAGCGATGAGATTCCCACCGGATCCGACAGGGACGTTTGATTTCAGATCCAGCGCCACGGAGGCCAGGACGGTGGAGGCCGTGAAGGTGACCGCGGGCTTGGTGGTGCCCTTCTGGTAGAACCCGACCTGGAGCTGGTCGCCGCTGTTCTTTGCTACCGCGAACTGCGGTGCGGTGCCCAGATCAAAGGCTCCATTGTGCGCCAGGATCGCATCGCTGCCCGAAGGCTTGGACCACGTCAGTTTGCTGCTGTCCGCGCTCAAGTAGAAACCCACGCCCGTGCCCTGGGTCCCCACGGGCCCCATGAGGTTGAGCACGAGGTGGGTGGGGGTGGAGAGCGTGGTGTCCTTCACCAGTGTGTAGGTGCCGCTGGTGGGGTTGGTGTAGTCCAGGCGGTCGGCGATGGTCTTGGGCGGGGGCGGGTTGTTCGTCGTACCACCGCCGCCTCCGCTGCAGGCCAGGAGGCCCAT
>JAJYMZ010000071.1 GCA_021786615.1 Acidobacteriota bacterium | reverse complement strand
AGCGAGCCGCTTGTGAGGCGGTATTCCAGGATGTGGCGAAATTCGAGACGCAGAACCGCGATGATCGTACGCTATTGATTCTGGGAAGGGACGCCACATGAACGAGTCACCACACCCCCGGCAGCCTGGCTTGATTCAATGGACCCTGGTGGCGGTGCTCACCGCGCAGGTGGGGCTGCTATGGCTTCATGGGGGGTTGCTGAACCGGCAGCACGGGGATCTTGTGGCCATGCGCCAGGACATTCAGGATCTCACCGAAGCCCTGGACTCTGGTGCTGGATACGACGCCCAGACACCGGAAGAAGGCGCCTACCGCCCAGCCTCTGGGGGCAACCGCGCGGGCCGGGGCCATCAGCATCGCCAGCATCCGCGCCTTCAAGCTGTTAGCCATATTCGCTTCGTCCTGCAGGACGCCCAGGACAACGCTCCCGACGGTCAGGATCCGGCGATGAAGGAGATTCAGAAAAGCCGGGATTCCGCGAAGAAGGCCGTGGCAGACTCGCGCGACATCCAGCAGAAACTCTCCTTTGAAGAAAATGCCCGCAAGGCCGAGGAAAAGAAAAAGGTGGAAGCCGCGACCAACAGCTTTTATCCGTGGGTATATGCGGCCATGGGCATCGGGTTGCTAGCTTTCATCGCAGGCCGAGTCTGGCGCGCCCGGGCTGGTGGCAGGTGAACGCAGGGCCCGAGGGGGAATGAAGTGTCCCTCCACGAATTCCTGCTGAGGGATCCGGACTGCCAGCAGCTCGCGGAAGGGGCCATCCACGCCGTCTCTCCGCTGCTGGATGATCCCGATCCGGGCCCTTGCCTGGGAGTGCTCGAACACTGGGCGGATCGCCTGGCGGGGCGCATGCCGCTGCCATGGAACAGGCTGGAGGCCCTGGAAGCGGTGAATGACTATCTGTTCCGCCATGTGGGCCTTCGGGGCGACCGGGAATCCTATGAAGACCCGCGCAACGCGGTGCTTCCCCTGGTGATCTCGCGGCGGCGGGGCCTTCCCATCTCCCTTTCCATCGCCTGGATTGATGTGGCCCGGCGCCTGGGCCTCGACGCCGTGGGCATCGGGCTGCCTGGGCATTTCCTGGCGGGACTTCGCACGTCCGAAGGACTGCTCTGCATTGACCCCTTCCATGGGGGCCGTGCCGTGGGGGAAGAGGAAGCCGCGGATCTCGTTTTCAGGGCCACTTCCGGTAGGGTCCAATTCAAGCCGGACATGCTCAGGCCCACCTCTCACCGCGCCATCCTCACGCGCCTGGTTCGCAATCTGCACCTGCGATTCGTGAAAACCGAATGCTGGGAAGAGGCCCTCTGGACCTCAACCCATTTGCAACTGCTCGAGCCGGAGGACAGCCTGCCCTACAAAGAGCGCGGCATGGTGCACCTCCACCGGGGCGAGGCGATCAAGGCCATGCACGATTTCCGCGCGGCCCTGGATCGCAGCAACGGCGGTGATCCAGAGCTGGTGAGGTGGATGGAAAAACTGGAACGGAAATGAGGCGTGCCGCCTCTGGCCGCCACCAGATTGAGCCTCATCCCCTCGTTGCCGATGCCTTCTGCTGGGCCTCCACCACGGTCAACGCCGTGAGATGCAAGATGTCGTTCAAGTCACTGTGCCGTTGTAGGATGTTCGCGGGCTCCTTCAGCCCACATGTGATGGGGCCGATGACCTCGGCGCCGGCGAGGCGCTGGATGAGCTTGTAAGCGATGTTGCCGCTGGAAAGGCCGGGGAAGATGAGCACATTGGCGCCCCCCTGCACATCCGCCCAAGGGTAGTTCTCCGCCAGGATGTCGGCGCTGAGGGCCGTATCCGCCTGCATCTCGCCATCACAATGCAGATCCGGGCGCTGGGCCTGGACGAGATGGGCCGCCTCCTGCATCTTCTTGGCGATGGGGTGGGTGACGCTGCCGAAATTGCTGTAGGAGAGCATGGCGACGCGCGGCTCGATGCCGAACCGGTTCTGCGCCAGGTCTGCGGTGAGGATCGCGATTTCCGCCAGTTCCTCGGCCGTGGGCTCGACGTTCATGGTGGTGTCCGCGAAGAAGACCACGCGGTTCTTGAGCACCAGGGTGTAGACGCCACAGACCTTCCGCACGCCTTCCCTGGGTCCGATGATTTCCAGGCAGGGGCGGATGGTCTCGGGATAGTGCTGCGTGAGGCCCGCCACCAGCCCATCGGCGCGGCCCATGCGGCACATCAGCGCCCCGAAGACGATGCGGCGACGGGTGTTCCGGTCCGCCTCGGAGCGCGTGACGCCTTTACGTTTTCGCAATTCGTAATAGAGTTCGACAGCCTCTGGCCGCCATTCCACGAATTCTGGATCGAGGATTTCCACATCCCGCAGTTCAAGATGAAGCTCCGCAATGAGGCTGCGGATCTTGTCCACCTGGCCCAGCAGGATCGGGATGCAGATGCCCTCATCCACCATGGTCTGGCAGGCTTTCAGGATTTGCGGGTGGTCACCTTCGGGGAAGACGATGCGCTTGGGATCTTCTTTGGCCCGGTGGAGCACTGTGCGGATCACGTCCTTGCTTCGGCCCTGCAGACCCTCCAGCTGCTCGATGTACTTCTTGAAATCGGCGATGGGCGCTTTGGCCACGCCCGTCTCCATGGCGGCCTTGGCCACGGCGGGCGCGACCCACAGAAGCACGCGGGGGTCGAAGGGTTTGGGAATGATGTACTCGCGGCCAAAGGTGAACTTCTGCCCCGCATAGGCCTTGGAGACGCTTTCGGGAACGTCGGCTTTGGCCAGCGCCGCCAGGGCCTTCGCGGCGGCCAGCTTCATGGGCTCATTGATCTCGGTGGCCCGGCAGTCCAGCGCGCCCCGGAAGATGAACGGAAAACCCAGGACGTTGTTCACCTGGTTTGGGTAGTCGCTGCGCCCCGTGGCCATGATGATGTCGCTGCGCACGGCCTTCGCGGCGGGGTAGTCAATCTCGGGATCTGGATTGGCAAGGGCGAACACGATGGGATCGGAGGCCATGGAAAGGATCATCTCGGGAGTCAGGACGCCCTTCGCGGAGACACCCACGAATACGTCTGCCCCAGGAAGGATGTCCCCGAGAGTCCTCGCGCCGGAGGGCTTCTTGAATTTCTCTTTATAGATGTTCATCCCCTCAGTGCGACCTTCAAAGACCAGCCCTTTGGTATCGCAAAGCCAGAGATTTTCGAGCCGCACGCCCGCCTCGATCATCATATTGGCGCAGGCGATGGCGGCGGCACCGGCGCCGCTGAACACGACCTTCAGGTCGCCCAGCTGCTTGCCCACCAGTTCACAGGCATTGAACAGCGCGGCCGTGCAGATGATCGCGGTGCCGTGCTGGTCGTCGTGGAAGACCGGAATGTTCATCTCCGCCTTGAGCCGCTTCTCGATCTCGAAGCACTCCGGGGCCTTGATGTCCTCGAGGTTGATGCCGCCGAAGGTCGGCTCCAGCGCCTTCACGATCTGGATGAACTTTTCCGTATCCAGCTCATCCACCTCGATGTCGAACACA
>JAJYMZ010000124.1 GCA_021786615.1 Acidobacteriota bacterium | reverse complement strand
ATCGGTCCCTGGCGCCAAAAGTGTTGGACAAACCCACCCGCAATCTGGACCCCATCCTGCTATTCCTGGTGCTGGTGCTCAGCGTGCTGGGCACACTCACCCTCTACTCGGCCGGGCGGGGTACGATCCATCAACATCTGTGGATGCGGCAGAGCCTTTGGAACGGACTTGGCCTGCTGGCGATGCTGGCGCTTTCGCATTTCGACTACCGCCGCCTGGCCCAAAGCAGCCTGCCGATTTATGTGGCGGGCCTCTTGAGCCTCCTGGTGGTATTGGTGATCGGGCATACCGTGGCGGGCTCGAAAAGCTGGCTCTCTCTGGCGGGCGTGAACCTTCAGCCCTCGGAATTCGTGAAATGGCTGGTGCTCTTGTTCGTGGCCCACCGCTTGGGGACGAAATCACCCGAGGCGCTGACTGCCTGGGACCTGGCCGGGGCCGCGGGGCTCCTGTTCTTCCCCATGTTCCTGGTGCTCAAGCAACCGGATCTTGGGGTGGCGATGACCTATGCGCCCATCCTGATCCTGTTCCCTTTGCTGCGCGGCATCCGCTGGCGATGGGTCATGGCAGGCATTTTTGGGTTCACACTGCTCACCACCGCGGTCTGGAATTACAAACTGAAACCCTACCAGAAGGAGCGGATCCTCACATTCATGGACCCGTCACGGGACTTGAGAGGCAAGGGCTACCAGGTGAACCAAAGCCGCATCGCCATCGGCGCCGGGGGGGTGTGGGGAACGGGCTACATGAGCGGTTCCCAAACCCAGCTGAATTTCCTTCCTGTGAAGACCACGGATTTCGTGTTTTCCGTGTGGGCCGAAGAACGCGGGTTTGTGGGCATCCTGATGGCGCTGGCGCTCTTCGGCGTGCTGCTTCATCGCATCCTGGGCATCGCTGGGGAGGCCACCACGGCCATCGGGACCTATTTCTGCGTCGGGGCCGCGGGGATATTCGGCTTCCACATCCTCATCAACATCGGCATGGTGAGCGGCGCCCTCCCCACCACAGGCATTCCGTTGCCTTTCTTTACTTACGGTGGTTCCAGCACACTGGCCTTCTTCATGGCCTTGGGCATCGTCATGAACATCCACCACCAGGCGAAGTCAAGGTGACGACGGGGCCCCCTCCGCGACCGCGAAGCGGGAGCGGGAGCACTGTCCAGTGGACAGTGCGATCGGGGGGTAGTCCCATGCCGCGATAAACCCCGCCATCTGGATCAATACCCTAACTTTTCCGGACGGGTGCACTAGGCTAGGTTCATGGATCTCCGATCTCGCATGAAAGAACTTGCCCATCAAGTGCTGGAGCACCGCCGGCGCTATTACGTGCAGGACGCGCCCGCCGTTTCGGATGCGGAATATGATGCGCTGGAGCGTGAGCTGCGCGGACTCGAAGCGGCTCATCCTGAGCTGGCGGATCCCAACAGCCCGACTCTCCGCGTCGGCGCGCCGCCCATCGAAAGCTTCGAGAAAGTTCGGCATCGCAGGCCCATGCTGAGCCTGGACAATGCCTACACCGAAGCCGAACTGCGGGACTGGCAGGCCCGGATCCTGCGGCTGCTTCCCGTGGGCACCGCGCTGGAATTCGCCGCAGAACTCAAGGTGGATGGTCTTTCACTGAGCCTGCGCTATGAACATCGGCAGTTGGTGGAAGCCCTCACCCGGGGCGATGGCGAGGTGGGCGAAAACGTCACGGCCAACGCTCGCGCCATCGCCGATATTCCCCTGAAACTTCCCCCAGCGGCACCGGATGAAGTGGAAGTGCGGGGCGAGGTTTTTCTCTCCCGCCGGCGCTGGGAGGAGCTCAACGCGGAGCGGGATTCAGCAGGTGAGCTGCGGTTCGTGAATCCCCGCAATGCCGCCAGCGGCACCATGAAGCTGCTGGATAGCCGCATCGTGGCGGAGCGGAGGTTGCAGTTCCTGCCCTGGCAATGGCTGGGCGCTGAGGATCACGCCGCGGCCATGCGGCAACTTTCAGCCTGGGGTTTCAGTGCTATGCCCGGCAAGGTTGAAGGGGATCTGGAGAGGGTGCTGGCGTTCATCCGTGAACAGGCGGAAGCCAGACTGCGCCTGCCTTTCGACACGGATGGCGTGGTGATCAAGGTTCGGGATGCCGATCTCCAGCAGTTGCTCGGAACGACCGATCGCGTGCCGCGCTGGGCCATCGCGTACAAGTACCCCGCCACCCAGGCGACCACGACGGTGCTGGGCATCACCTGGCAGGTGGGCCGCACGGGCAAGCTCACGCCGGTGGCGGAACTGGAGCCGGTCTTCGTGGCGGGCTCCACCGTCAAGCGCGCCACGCTGCACAATGCGGATGAAGTCGGTCGTCTTGGAGTGCGGCCCGGGATGCGCGTTTTCATCGAAAAAGGCGGCGACGTGATTCCCAAAGTCGTGGCGGTGGTGCCTGGCCAGGATGCGGGCGCGCTGGCGCCCATGGCCGTTCCGGAGCGGTGCCCCGTGTGCGGGGGCGACGTGGGCAAGGACGACGAGGGCGAAGTGGCCATCCGCTGCCTGAACCCCGAATGCCCCGCCAAGCTCGAAGCCCGCCTGCTGCACCTGGGGAGCCGCAGCGCCCTGGACATCGAGGGCCTGGGCGATGCGATGGTCGAACAGCTGGTGGCATCCGGGCGCTTCGCTCAGCCATGGGACATCTTCTCGATTTTAAATTACGAAGGCGGCGGTGTGCCTTTTATCGCGGGCCTCGATCGCATGGCCGAGAAATCCGGGCAAAACTTCATCGAGGCATTGAAAGCAGCTCGCACCAAGCCTTTGTCGCGGTGGATCCATGCCTTGGGCATTTCCTTCGTAGGGGCCAAGACTTCCGAATTACTGGCCGAAGCTAGCCCAAGCCTTGAGCAGCTTTGGAATGCCACAGAAGATCAGCTGCAGGCCGTGGAGGAAGTGGGCCCCAAGGTCGCCTCGGCCATCCGCGCCTTCGCGGAGTTGCATCCCGATCTCCCGATCAAGCTCCACGCCATGGGCATCCACCCGGAACCTTCCATCCCAAGGGATACCAACGCGCTTCCTTTGAAGGGCCAGGTGGCCGTCGTCACGGGCACGCTCCCCACACTGAGCCGCGAGGATGCTGAATCCCTTCTCAAAAAACTCGGCGCCAAAGTCACGGGTTCCGTCAGCGCGAAGACGACCCTGCTGATCGCCGGAGAAAAGGCCGGCTCCAAACTCGCCAAGGCCCAGGAGCTGGGCATCCCTGTGCGGGATGAGGCCTGGTTATTGAGCCAGGAGCGGCCGTAGCCCGTGGGTGGTAGCGTTCGACTTTCGACTTTTTAACTTTTCGACTCAAGACTTACGACTTGAATTTCCCCCCATCCAATAATCAAAACTATCCGGTCAACCCTCGGCTATGCTGGGGCGTCTAACCCAAGATCGAGATCCCATGAAACCCCGCATCGGAAAATTTGAAATCCAGCGTCGCTTGGGCGAAGGCGCCATGGGCGAAGTGTTTCTGGGGCGGGACCCCATCATCGGCCGTGAAGTGG
>JAJYMZ010000113.1 GCA_021786615.1 Acidobacteriota bacterium | reverse complement strand
GGGTGAAGGGGGTGATCATCCGGCGCGATCCGCCGGACCGTCTCAGCCTGGTCATCGAAGAGCGGAAGCCCCTGCTCTGGCTGGTGAAGCCCACGGGGGTGTACCTGATTTCCGATGATGGTGTGGTGCTGGACCGGATTAATGAGCACAATTCGACACCTATTCCCGTAGTCGCTGATCCCGGGAGCCAGAGCGACGAGAACTTGGTGAAGCTCATCCGCGCTGCCTCTGAACTGAGGGACAAGCAGGCTGGTTTTTTCTCGCGCCTCACCGAATTGCGCTGGGAGGAGCGGGGGCCCGTGGCCTATATCGAGGGGCTTTCTGCCCCACTTTATTTATCAAAAACGGACGTTCAGAAGAATATCCCCAATTTTCAGGGCCTATTCCTGGACCAATTGGCCAAAAGTCCAAACCTTCCGGAACTCAGATACGTGGACCTGAGGTGGGATGACGAGATCGCCGTGGGGGAGCCCCAGGAAAGCGCTCCGCCCGCTCAGAAAACGCTCCCGTAAAAAAAAGAAGCCGGAGGGTATTTTTTTCCTGCTGGCCCCTCCCGCTGGGCTGAACTGCGGCTATGCTTGGGTAACACAAGGACAGTGCATGGTTCAACCTGCGGTACTTCTCGGACTTGATCTAGGTGCAAGCAAAGTCGTCTCAGTAATCGCGGTGGTAGATGAAAACGGCGCCCTTCAAATCACGGGGGCGGCGCAGGCCAATGCCGAAGGCGGCATCCGCATGGGCGAGATCAATGACATGGATCTCACCACCCGGGCCATCAACCGCGCGGTGGAGGAGTCCATGCGCGCCGCGGGGCAGGCCAAGGTGGAGGGCCTCCGCGTTTCCGTGGACGGCATCCAGTTCAAGGGCGAGAACCTCCGGGACACCATCACCATTTCGAGCATGGAAAAGATCATCACAATGGCCGATCGCGACCGGGTGCTGGAGCAGGCCGCCAATGGCTGCAAGCTCGCCAAGGAAGAGACGGTCCTGCATCGCATCCCCCAGATGTTCCACATCAAGGGCCAGCGCGACATCCGCAACCCCGTGAACATGGTGGGCGAATCCCTCGAGGCCGAAGTGCGCATCATCGTGGCGCCGGGTCCGGTGCTGGGCAACATCAACCGCGCGCTGCAGCTCTCGGGGCTCCAGGGCGCCGACCTGCTCTACTCGCCCATGGCCTCCGCCGAGGCGGTGCTCACCCGCGAAGACAGCGAGAACGGCGCGGTGGTGGTGGACATCGGCGACGAGCTGACGCATCTGGGCGTGTTCCTGCGGGGCGCGCTGTTCCACAGCGCGGTCATTCCCATCGGCGGCCGGCATTTCACCCGGGACCTGGAAATCACCAAGCACCTGGGCGGCATCAGCATCGCGGAGCGCATCAAGCGCGTCTACGGCACGGCGCTGCCGAGCCAGGTCCCCCCCGAGGAACACATCGAGCTGGAGGAGGAGGGACGCCAAGTCTCCCGGCGCGAGCTGGCGGAAGTGCTGCACGCGCGCGCCGTGGAACTGCTCAACATGGTGCTCGCCGAGATCGGCCGCAGCGGCCTGATCCACGAGATCCACGGCGGCGTCCACCTGGTGGGCGGCGGCGCCCTGCTGCCCCATCTGCCCATCCTGGCGCAGAACATCCTGGGCCGCCCGCGGGTGGTGCTGGGCCGCGTCCACGGGCTCCAGGGCCTGCCCCAGGTGTTGTCCAATCCCCTCTACACCAACGCCCTCGGCGCCGTGAAGTCCTTGGCCCGCGAGCTGCAGGACACCGGACCCAAGCGCGGCGGGGACGGCCTGCGCGGATTCTTCAAGAAACTCTTTTGACGGAGACACCCATGGCCCTGCCTGAAGTCCCCTTCCTGCCCAGCCCCGAACACCTGCCCGGCGCCAACATCAAGGTGGTGGGCGTGGGCGGCGCGGGCTGCAACGCCATCAACCGCATGTTGCAAAGCGGCGTCACGGGCGTGCAGTTCATCGCCATGAACACGGATCGGCAAAGCCTCGCCCAGAGCAAGGCCCACGTGCAGATGCCGCTGGGGCCCACCAGTTCGCGAGGCGGTCTCGGCGCCGGCGGCAATCCGGACCGGGGCGCCGTGGCGGCGGAAGAAAGCCGCGAGGAAATCCTGGCGGCGCTCTCCGGCGCGGACATGGTGTTCATCACCGCCGGCATGGGCGGCGGCACCGGCACCGGCGCGGCTCCGCTCATCGCCGCCTACGCGCGGGAACAGGGCGCGCTGACGGTGTCCGTGGTGCTCACGCCCTTCGCGTGGGAAGGCCCCCGCAAAGCCGAAAAGGCCCTGGGCGGCCTGGCGAATCTGCGGGACACTTCGGACACGGTGATCGTCGTCTCCAACGAGAAGCTCATGAGCGTCTGCGAGCGCGGCACCAAGATGACCGACGCCTACCAGATGGCCGACGGCGTGCTGATCCAGGGCGTGCGCGGCATCGCGGACCTCATCCTGCGGCCGGGCCTCGTGAACCTGGATTTCGCGGACGTGGAGTCGGTGCTCAAGGACGGCGGCGAGGCCTTCATCGGCACGGGCATGGGCCGCGGCGAGGAAGCCGTCATGGACGCCCTGCTCAAGGCCCTCGCCAGCCCCCTGCTGGACCGCGCCGCGGACGGGTTCGCCACCAACGTCATCGTGTCCGTCATGGCCCATCCGGACCAGGTGGGCTTCAGCGAATTCAGCACTGCCATGAACTACTTGCACGAGCGCTTCGAGGGCCACGCCGAGATCAAGCCTGGCCAGGTGCTGGCGCCGGAAATGGAGGACCGCGTCATCGTCACGGTGCTGGCCTCGGGCTTCGAATCCGCCACCTCGTCCACCAGCCTGAGCCTCTACCAGCGCACGGTGGCGCCGGCCATGGACACCGCGCCCCACAACACGCCCAGCGGCCGCGTCTACGGCGAAGTTCCGCCCGAAGCCAATCCGGCCTTCTCCTCCAGCCATCTCCCGCCTTCCACCCCCACGCGCCTCATGCCCCAGATGGCCCAGGGCCCCACCCCCAGCGGCGAAATGGCCGACCAGGCCGAAGACCTGCACGTCCCCGCCATCATCCGGCTGAGCCAGGGAAGGCTGCCCATCGAGTAGGTGAAATCCTTGGAAGTGGTCACATGACCCAACAGAAAAAAGAACAAGGTGCTCAATTTGTTCGATATTTCGGACCCTTGCTTGATGCTCTCCGAAAGTTAGGCGGCTCTGGCACTCCAGATGAGGTGGTCGAGCGTATCGCTCAAGACCTTGCCCTCTCAGATGAAACACAAAATGAACTACTCCCGTCCGGAGAGCCACGATACCGGAATCAAGTAGCCTGGGGGCGATTCTATCTCGTTCGTGAAGGACTGCTCGATTCCTCCAAACGTGGTGTATGGAGCCTTACAGAACGCGGACGTGCAACCAATTTGTCGCCAACTCAATCACGTGAAATATTTCTCAAATGGGTCCGCATCTTTCAGGAGCAGCGTCGCGCTAAAGCCGAGTTGCAAGAGCCCATCGCTGAGGAGGTTGC
>JAJYMZ010000321.1 GCA_021786615.1 Acidobacteriota bacterium | reverse complement strand
TCGGGCCCCGGCACGGGACCGATGAGGGTGCCTTCAGGACTCTGCAGCATGGCCTGGATCGCGTTCTTGGGCAGCAGTTTCTGAAGGCTTGAGACTTCCAGCCAGCCCGCGTCCCATTGGCCCGTGGAGGCCTTGTTGGCGTATTTCTCGAAGAGCCGTTTCCAGGGGGTTCCTTTCTGGGCCTCCTTCGCGGCGCTATCAATGCTCTCGGCCTGGTCCGCCACCAGCAGGTAAAGCTTCACGGCCCCGATGCTCCGGAAGGTCTCCTTGTTGGCGGTGTAGTGGGAATTCAAATCCGATTCCGGAACTTTGTAGCTGCCCAGATAAGTTTTTGAGAAGGCATCGGACGCCGCTTTCCGCTGGCTCTCCCAGATCGCGGCCCGGACCTCCGGCCGCTTGTCCAGACCCCGCTTTTCAGCGGCGGCGGCGAGCCTGTAGTCGTCGGCCAGAATCTCCATGAACTGCCCTTTCGTTTCCGGGCCCAGGCCATGGGAGGCTCCAGACGTCTTCAGGTTTTCCGAAAGGAAGAGCTTCAGTTCCCGGAGGGAAATCGTCTTTCCTGCGATGCGGCCGGCCGTCCTCTCCTCGTCGCCAGGCGCTATGACCGTCGTGCGGTCAATGTCCAGCATGGCTTTGTCTGGGATGAGCGGGTATTCCTCCTTCAGGGGCTTCAAAGCCGCGGGCCGCTTCTGGGCTTCTAGGGCTTCCTGCATTCCGGCCATGAGGCTTGCCTTCGTCCTCTCGAATTCGGCGGGATCAGGCCTCCGCACCTCCTGCACCTTCGCGATGTGCCAGCCGAATTCGGTCTGGAATGGCCCGCAGAGAGCCCCGGACTTCGCCGCGAACACCGCCGTCGAGAAGGGCGCCACCATTTGTTCCCGCTTGATCCAGCCCAGATCGCCATGGTTCTGTTTAACAGAGGGATCCTTTGATACCGCATTGGCGACCCGGTCAAAGGCTTCACCCGCGGTGACCCGCTTCAGAGCCGCCTGCGCTTGGTCTTGAGTGGAACACAGGATGTGGGACACATGGCGGGTTTCGGCCGAAGCCATGTAGGCTTCCCTAGCCTGGGATTCGGAAAAACTGCCATGGCCCGGCTGGGTGGCTAAGTAGGCCTGGACCAGGGCTGCCCGGCGCGAGATCCGCAGGAAGTCCTGCCACTCGATTCCTTTCAGAAGGCCCTGTTTCTCCGCGAGCTGGAAGGCCACCTCCTGCCGGACCAGGCCAGCCAGATCGCCACCCGGATGATCCTTGAGGTAGGCCGTCCATTCGGGTTGGCCTATCCAGGTCGCGCCCACGTGGGCGACCGGAGCCTTGGGGCGGTCGCAGGAGACGCCACCCAGGAGGACCAGGGCGGCCACCGGAATCAGCCTTGCAAGCGATTGGGAGGGTGATGTGCCCAGGCCGTTGCATCGCATTTCGGATCTCCTTCGAAGGCTTGAATTCACTCCGCCGCGCGATGGCTGGGCGCTGCGACGGCTCAGTAACTGGAATGGACGTGATCGTGCCCATGGCGCGAGAAACTGTAGGTGCCTTCACGAGGCCCCGGCTCTACATATTCCATCACTCAGACTAGGGACGGGGTCACAACCGTTCTTCCCGGATTTTGCATTGAAGCCTAGAGCCTCTGGCAGCTCCCTCGAACCGTGGAGGCAACAGCACGAGGGAAAACCCGGCGAGTCTGAATTGTCCAAATTACAGAATTTGGATTCTATTTTATGGAAATAAGTGTTTTTAATTTTCGATGTACATTATGTAACTATTTTTAAATTACATATTTACATACTTTTATTAAATTGGCGCAAAGCCTGCTGCCTGCCTACTTGGACGGGCTGTGGTTGAATCTCGCGGCCCGTATCCAGACCCAGCTACGGCGCGCATCAGCCGTCGCCTTGGCATCCCTGTGCTCGCGCCAAGGTCCGATTCCTTCGTCGCCATTCTTACAGAGAGGTTTTTCATGAACCGCAGCTTCTTCGCGCTACTTCTCGTCCTGGCCCCCGCCGCGCTTCTCGCGGCGCCTCCTGCCACCGGGATCGTGGGCACCGCCCATGATCTCAGCAGCACCGGCCTGAACCGGGTCACGGCCGCCACCAATGTCTGCGTGTTCTGCCACGCCATCCACAACAGCGCCTCCACGGCGCAGCAGCTCATCCCCGACTGGAACCGCGCGACGACTTCGACGACCTTCCAGATGTACGACTCCACCGTGAGCCAGACCCTCAAGGGAGCCGTCGACAATCAGCCGACCGGTGCTTCGCTGGCATGCCTTTCCTGCCACGACGGGACCATTGCCATGGGCGCACTGATCAATGCGCCAAACGGAGGCGGCGAGAACACCTACACGTCCATCGCCGGCGGCGTGAGCAATGCCAGCGGCAGGATGACGGGCGCGAACGTGGTGGGGCCGGACCTCACGGGCGACCATCCCGTGTCCATCACCTACCAGGACAACCTCAATTCCGGCCTGAAGGTGGCCTCCACCCTCATCGGCGTGAAGCTCTACCCCAACAATGCCACCGGGAGCAAGGTGCACTGCGGGTCCTGCCACGATGCGCACAACTACGGCACCCTCGGCGCCACCGCCCCCTTCCTGCGGGTGACCATGGCCAATTCAGCCCTTTGCGTAGCCTGTCACAAGAAGTAGGCCGTTGGAGCAAAATAACTTTGTCATTTGTGAAAAGCACTGGGTTTTTCGTAACGGCCCCTAAAGGCCGGGCCGACGGAGGCTCAGTAACTTGAATTGACGTGGTCGTGTCCATGGCACATGAGAGTGCAGGTGCCTTGATGGAGCCCCGTCCTGACATATTCCACCCCGCCGACTGAGGATGGGGTCACAACCGAGCGGTCGAAACGAATGAGGGATGGATTCTCGCGCGACCCGTGGGGATCGTGGCAGGTGGCGCAGGCGGCGGGTTCGCCCAGCCCAGCCTGCGTCATAGCCGCGAAACCCGGCCAGGGCCCCCTGATGGAAGGCCGGGTGGGATCCATGGGGACCGGCCCCCGGGGAGATCCGGGTCTGGCCGCCGGATGGCGCGCCGAGGCGGTAAAGCCAGATATGTGTTCCCTGTGCAGCGGGAAGGACTGGTCGCCTTCGATGGAGTGTTGGTCATGGCAGGCGAAGCACAGATCATTCACGCTCTTTCCCGTGGTGCCCAGGTCGCCCTCGCGGCCGAAGGCGGCCTTCAACAGGGCAGGAAAGCGCGAGGCATGGGGCCCCCTCGGCCCGGACGGGTCGGGATTGTCGTGGCAGGAGATGCAATCGAGCTTTCCGGAGAAGGCCGATCCCCGGAGGCTCGGCAAATCCACGCGTTCCTTTGCGGTCGCGCCGAGGCCGTGGCGCGAGGCACCGCCTGAATTGAAGAGCTTTCCAAGGTCAGGCTCCCCGGCCTTCAAGCGGGCCGCGCCGGGTCCCGCATGGCAGCCAAAACAGATCTGCGCCGTAGACTGGGGCCGCAGGCCCGTGGGTTCGCCCCGGAAATCAAACCCGGTCGCCCTGAGTTTCCCCTTCTCATGGCCGTGGGCATCGTGGCAGCCCGAGCAGCCAGACTGAAGGACCGTCCTGCGGCCGCCCTCGGTGATCTGGCGCGAGAAGGGGAGGGCCCGTCTCGGCAGAAGGCCTTCGATGTGGCTGGAACCGCCGCCCGTGGGTTCGTTGAGGCGAATCGCGCCATCCAGCGATGGGATGGCGGGATTTCCCAGGTGGCATCGCTGGCAGACCTGGTCTCCCTGTTGTTTCAACAGCCTCTGGCTGCCTTTGGGGGTACCGTGCGTCTTGTGGCAACTGCGGCAGGACTGATGAGCCACGGATGTCTTCACTTTCAGCGGGCGCAACTCCCCATGCTGGGTGTCCCCCGAAGCGGCGCTCAGAACGAGGCTCACAGAGAGAGCAATGATGACCCGCGACCCCCTCCATGTCATTCCGGACCCGTCCCCCAGAGCGCCACGCTGTCGAAGGAGCGCAGGAGGTCGAAGCTGATCTGCCTGTTCTTGATCCCGTCCCACCGCTGCCCCTGCTCGACCCGCACACGCATGGAGATGCGGCGGAAGTTCATGGAAGCATAACCCGAAAGCAGGGTGCTTGTGCCCTCCCACCACCCGGTGTTGCGGGTCCAGGACGCGCCGTAGAAAACCCTGCCGAGCCGGGAGTTGAAACCGGTCCCGTAGTACGTTGAGGTCCCCGCATCGGGCAGCCCGCCGGGGAAGAAAGGATCCACGGATCCGGATGCCCCGGTTGCCCGCCGCTCCGAGCGCGAGGAACCAATGAAGGCGTTCAGCGACGAGGCACCGAAGCCGTAGGCGCCGTTGAGGTGCAGCCTGCGTTCGTCCTGGCGCTGGCCGGTTGCCTGGAACCCGTCGTCAATGCGCCAGTCCCCCATGGCGAGGAAACGCATGTGATCGTTCACCCGGAGGTTCCCGGTGACCTTGGCCCAGTCCAGGCGGCCATCTCCCCCTCTCGGCTGCATGTGCCAGACATCGGCGGTGAAGCCCAGGCCGCCACTTTGGCGGACCCGCCGCATGACCATCTGCTGGGCCAGCTCGGACGGAAAGTATCCAGGGGGATACTCTTCCCGGACCCTGCGCTGGAAGGCCAGGTCGCTGAGGCCGAACAGCACGTGCTTCAAGACCGCCGGAAGGTCGCCATCGCGGTAGACGCCCGCGTGGAGCACGAAGGATCCGTAGCGATCCGCCGAAGGACCCGCATCGGAGACTCCGGAAGTCGAGGTGAGGCTCACATCCGAAGCGAGACGCCAGCCGGGAGACAGAGTGGTGCTCCCGCCCAGCACGAAGCTGGCGCTGCGGGAGGAACTGGAGGCGCCCGCGGAAGCCGATACCGCGGCCAGGCTGCCGAACACGGACCAGCGATCCCGGGTCCAGGTCAGGGACTGGGCCAGTTGGGTCTGGTTCTGGCTGCCGCCATCATAGGTCGCCCGCCGCAGGGAGACATTGGTGAGGCTGTTCCAGGGAAGGCGCGCCAGACTGAGGTCCGCGCCAACGGAGGCTTGCCGCGTGCCGCCCGCGTCGCCCATGGCCACATAGGTGCGCAGCCAATCCTGGCTGGTGAGGGGCGTTTCGGTCCGTGCATACAAGTAGGTGTTCACCCAGGGCCGGCCACCCCCCTGGTCAATGGCATCACGGTTCACTTCAAGGCTCGCAAAGGTCCGATTGAACTGTTGTTGTCCGGCCAGGGACCACTGGGTCCAGGTCTGGCGCGCGCCCAAACTCGAGATGTCCCCCCGGCGGTAGGACAGATTCAGGTTCTGCACCGTGCGGCCCCGCCAGCCGAAGGTCGCGCCCAGCGTGTTCCCCTTCGCGGTGCCGGATCCGAGAAGGTCGGGCGTCTGCGTGTGCTGGAAGTTCAAATTCAGGCGGAAGGGGCGGTAGGGGAAGAGGCTTACCTGCGCGCCGTAGCGGTTGAGTCCCACCGCCGAATCGGATTCGCTTCCGTATGCCGCCCGCGAGTACGCGAAGGAGCCGTTGAGGGCGAAAGCCCCCAGGCGGTAGGTGGCCACGGGCATTCCCAGCGTGAAGTCATAGACCGCCTGGGTGTAAGCGAAATCCTGCAAGCCTCCCCAGTTCCACTCATCGTGGCGGATCCGGAAGCTCTGGTTCAGAACGCCGATGTCCTGGGCCGACGCCACCGAGAAAGCGCTGGCCATAAGACCTAGCAGAAACCTGGAACGCATGGTCGCTCGATCCCTAGGATGCAGGGGTAGAGAAATGGCGGGGGAGGGAAAGCTCCTTCCCCCTCCCCCGCCCATGGACAAAAAAGATTTGGCTTACTTGCTGTGGCACTGCACACAGAGGGCCGATCCGACCATGGTGCCGCGAAGGAAAGGCTGGGTTGTGCCCGCCGTTCCCCAGTTGTGCACGTCGTGGCAGGAGGCGCACTGCACCTTGCTGCCCGTGGCGTTGGTGGGGAAGAGCTTCACACTGGTAAAGGTCGCAGGAGCCTTCAGGCCGAGGTCGAGGTTGTCCTGGTACGTGATGCTGATGGGATGGTCGTTAGTGAGGTCCGCGCCGAGCTTGTTGGCGCCAGTGATGAATCCGGTTGCCGACAGCCCGCCCCCGGCGGTGTAGGTGATAGATGCGACATCGTCCGGCAGGTTGGCGATGGCGCCCACGGCGAGCGAGCCGTCATGGCAGGAAAGGCAGGCCAGGCTCGCGCCAGTGACCGAGGCGTCCACCGTGCCCTGCAGATCCGAGGCCGGGTTGTTCGTGGTGTTGTACATCGTGAACGCCGTCGCGGTCGTCGTGTGGTTCCACAGCGGAATCAACTGGGCCGCGATGGGCTGACCAGCCACTTCCGGGCTCACCGAACCGATGGCGTTGTGCGGCGTGTGGCAGAACACGCAGGTCTGGGTGGTGTTGGTCTTTCCGAGCGGTCCTGTCGTGCTCAGGTTGTGCGGGCCGACGGAGACCTGGGCCTGCAGGGCGGAGGCGGACGCGAGGACCGCCAGTGAGAAGAGGATGCGTTTCATGGGTATCTCCTGGAAGAAAGCCTTCCCCGGTGGGGAAGGGGTGGGTTGCGTTCAGTGGGCGGCACCAGCAGCCGCGGGAGCCTGGGTTGCGGGAAGGGAGAGGTACTGGAAGCGCTGGATGCGGCCGTTCATTTCGTCGGCCACGTAGATGGCGCCATCCTTCCCGATGGCGAGGCCGGACGGGATCTGGAACATGCCCTTTGATGCACCGCCGCGGCCGACGAAGGTGAGCAACTGCCCGTCCAGCCGGAAGATCTGGAAATTGCTGAACACGGCGTCCACCACATAGAGGCTGCCGTCTGGGTCCTGGGCTATGCCCTTGGGACGGGAGAAGTTGCCCGATTGATCGCCGGCCTTGCCGAAGGCCCGCACGTACTTCCCGTTGGCATCGAAGATCTGGACGCGGAAGTTGCCCGTGTCGGTGACCGCGAATCCGCCGCCCGAAAGGAATGTGGCGTAGGTCGGGAAGTTGAATTGCCCCGGCAGCGAACCCCGCGCCCCGATCTTCTTCTGGAGCTTCAGGGCCCGGTTGTAGAGCAGCACCGTGTGGTCGCCGCCGTTCACGAGCAGCACCAGATCGTGGGCTTCATCCACGGCCACGCCGACCGGACGTTTGAGGCCGTCGGCCGGGCCGAGCCCCGTGAGCCGGTGGCCTTCCTTGTCGAAGACCGTGAGGGTGTTCGTGGTGGTGTCCGTGGCATAGACGAACTTGGAATCGGCAGCTAGGCCCACCGGCGTGCTGAGCGCCGTTCCGGACACCGAGGAGAAGCGCCACATGCGCCGGCCATTGGGATCGAGGGCCACGATGCCCTGGCCAAAATCACCCACGAAGATCGTGCCTTTCTCATCCACCGCCACGGAGATCGGCCGCCGCAGGCGGATCACGTCCTCGTTCTTTCCCGCCAAACGATCCAGAAAGCTGCGCCGCTTTTTGGCTTTGACGTCGAATTCGTTGCGGTACTCCGCCACCCACTTGATCCGCGCGGGAGCCGGAGGAGCGGGCCATACCAATGATTCATCCGCGCCTTGCGTTTGAGCCTTGCCCGCTTTCTGTCCGCACAGGGCGGGCGTGGCGCCTGCCAGCGATGCCAGCACGGCCAGGGCGGCGGCTGTCAAAGTTGGGCGGCACTTGAACATTGGGTTCGCCTCTTGGTTGATGAATGAAAAGGACTTTGCTGGTCGTGAATGCCTGGACCGGGAAACCTGGCTGACCTGCCCGGCACTACCAAAGTTGAGCCTCCAACCTTAATTCCAGATTAAAAACGTGCTTGAAAGTGCGTGACTTGGATCACTTCTGGAATTTGTGCCGTTTTTCCCCATCGTCGTTGAAGCAAGGATACGCCACAGGATGGAATTCCGGTTGAACGCGTGGTTGCCGATACCATTCATCCAGTGCTTATTCAGGCGACGGGTGGTTCATCCGGCGGACGGCGAAGGAGCCCATGAAAATCCTCATCGTTGAAGACGAAGCGAAACTCGCGCAGGTGCTGCACAAGGGCCTCAAGGAAAGCGGCTACATCGCCGATTGGGCCGACGATGGCGAACTGGGGCTGGCCATGGCGCGGGAAGGCACCTTCGACGCCATCATCCTGGATGTGATGCTGCCCAAGCTGGATGGCTTCGAGGTGCTGCGCGAGCTGCGGAAGGCCGGGAGCACGGTTCCCATCCTGATGCTCACCGCGCGCAGCGGCGTGGACGACCGGATCCGGGGGCTGGATCTGGGCGCCGACGATTACCTTCCCAAGCCTTTCGACTTCAAGGAGCTGCTGGCTCGCCTGAGGGCCGTCACGCGCCGTCCCGCGGTTGAGTTGAGGGATGTCCTCAAGGTCGCGGATCTGGAACTGGATCTCCAATCCCGGGAAGTCCGAAGGGGCGGCGATCTCATCAACTTGACCGCCAAGGAGTCCGTCCTCCTGGAGTATCTGATGAGCCGGAAAGGCCTCGCGCTCACCCGCGCCATGATCCTTGAAAACGTCTGGGCCTCGGATGAGGTCTATGACGGCGGCTCCAATCTGGTGGAGGTCTACATCAATTTTCTGCGGAAGAAGATAGATCATGGGCGGCCGCTCAAGTTGATCCATACCCTCCGGGGCGTTGGCTACACCATGCAGGAGCATGACTGATGCGAATCCCCCGCACCCTGCGATTCAAGCTCACCGTGTGGTACGGCGTCGCGATGACCCTGGGCCTAGGGCTCATCGGGCTGTTGCTGTTCACGTTGGTCCAGTACCACATGGTGCGGCACTACGACAATCACTTGTTGGCCAGGAGCAACATGATCCTGGGCATCCTAAGTGAAAATCAAAGCCACATCGCCCTTTCTCCCATTCAGGAGGCCCAGCTCATCCATACCGGAAGGGTGATCATCACCGAACGGTTCGGCGACATGGAACGTGTCCTCTACCATTCGCGGAGAATCCCTGTGGCGAACCTCCACGCCTGGATCAAGGCTCCGGCCAAGGCCACGCTGACTGAGCCAGAATTCCAGATCCACAGGGAGGGCAACAACGCCTGGCGCATCATTTTGGTGCCGGTGGACACCAGGGCCGGGGTGGGGGGTGTCACGCGCATCATCCGCGTCATCGAGGATCTGGGGGATGTCAAGGCCACTCAAAGGCGATTGTTGTTGGATTTCATGGCTCTCTCGCTCATCGGCATCCTAGTGTCCTTTGGGGGTGCCTATTGGATCGTGGGGCGTGCGCTGGAGCCGGTTATCCGCATCATCGAAAAGGCGAAGGAAATCGAAGCTACAAGCCTCGATCAGCGCATCCCCAACCACCAACTTGAGGGCGAGACCAGGATGCTGGCGGAGACGCTCAATCGGATGTTCGCGCGCCTGGAAACAGCCTTCGACGCCATGAAACGTTTCACGGCGGACGCCTCCCATGAGCTGCGGAGCCCCCTGGCCACGGTCCGCAACACCATTGACGTGACGCTGGAACACCCACGGACCCCCGAAGAGTACCAGTGCGCCATGCAGAGCGTCGGGGAGGAAGTGGACCGCATCCGGTCCATCGTGGAGGATCTGCTTTTCCTGACCAGGGCCGATTCCAGCAAAGTGGTGATGAAGCTGGCTCCCGTCGGGCTGGACCGCATCGTGGAGGCCCAGGCCGAGGCCCATCTGTTCGCGGCCCAGGAGCGCGAGATAGCGCTGACGGTGGAGAGGCTCCTCCCGGATGAAATCCAAGGGGATGAGCGCTGGCTCCACCAGGTGGTCAGCAACCTGCTGGACAATGCCTTGAAATACACGCCCGCGGGTGGCTCGGTTTCGGTGGAGATGCGAAGGCAAAACACAATGCTCCAGCTCCTGGTCCACGATTCGGGTCCCGGCATTCCCGAACAAGACCTGACCCGCATCTTCGAGCGGTTCTTCCGGTCCGACGCCTCCCGGTCCCGCGCCAACGTGCAGGGAGTCGGCCTGGGTCTTGCGATCGCAGCCTGGGTCGTGAAGGAGCATGGGGGGAGCATCGTGGCTGCGAACCGCCCCGGAGGCGGAACCACCTTCACCGTGGAATTCCCGAGGAACCCTCAAGCTTAGAGCGTGTTTTCATTTCCGCACAGTTCATGCCGCAGGCATCCCCATGCGAGAAGGCGGGGAGAAAAAACCGCGCACGATCAAAAAGTAATGTAGGTCACTCACTTTCTGGATCGTTTTTAATCTGATTTTAAGGTTGGGGACTCAAGTTGAGGAGATGAGTAGGGTGGCCTGGATCGGGAGGACGCGGATGCGAATGATGGGTCGGTCCACACGGATGCCGCTGGCTGTTTTCACGCTCTTCCTCTTGTCCATCATGCCCTCGCCGCTCGGCGCAGGCACTGCAACCAGCAGCGTTGCCGCGTCTGTTTCCGCCCCAACGGTGACCCCCTTGCGGGCCTACCGCGACGGGCTGTTGGCCCCATCCCGGATCGCGACGGATTCCGCGGGACGCGTCTACATCAGCGATTATGCGTTGGGCCAAGTCACTGTGCGCGATGAATTCGGGCGCTTGGTCTCAGTGAAAAAGGGTCTAGACCATCCGCTTGGGATCGCTGTGGACAGCGCCGGGCTGATCTATGTCGGAGAAGATGGCACCGGCAGCGTTTCCATGTTCCTTCCCAACTGGTCTTTTGTGGGCGCGCTTGGCCGGGGCGCGGGGGAGTTCCAGATGCCCAACCACATCACGATCCCCTCCAATGCCTCGTTCTCCGGAAATTTTCCCGGAATCCTTTCGAGAATGGTCATTGTCAGCGACAGCCGTGCTGACCTCATCAAGGTCTATTCATCCAGCGGATCCCTGATCCGTCAATTCGGGGGGTCTGGAAATTCAAACGGCCAGTTCGATTTCCCGACTGGCATCTTCGTCAACACGGGTGGCGAGCTTTTCGTGGCCGACCAAAACAACAATCGAATCCAGGTCTTCACCCCAGAGGGTGTGTTTTTGCGCAGTTTCGGGCGAAGCACCTTCATGGGGCTTGGACCCTTCGCCCGGACTCAAGGGCTCACCGGGGATTCCCAAGGCCGGATCTTCGTCGCCGATGCGTTCCAAGGCACCGTCAGAGTGATTGATGCGCAAGGCAACGCGGTCTCGACCGTAGCGGGTTTTGGCGAAGGCCCTGGCGAATTGCGGGGGCCCACGAGTCTTGCTATTGACCGCAATAACCGGCTCTTCGTGGTCTCGCCCGGCAATACCCGTGTGGAAATTCTTGGGCTCGATACGTTCAGCGATCCGAAATCCCTCCAGGCGATCATCGCGCTCACGCCTTCCACTTTTGATCGCAAACCAAAATGGGTCAATCCTTCAGGCGGCTGGAGCCCCAACTTGAATCTGCTAAATCTAGTGGTCGGGTTGGTGAAAGTGGTGGGTGAATCACCAGCGATGATTGTTCCTGAATCCATCACTGCGAATGGTGTCATCGCGCGGCGGTACCCGGGAAAATGGATTGGCGATTTCGATGGGGATGGGATTCCCGAGTTGCGCATCCTGATTGATCGCAAGAACCTTGTGGCGACGCTGCCCGATGGGAAAGGGGTGGTCATCGTGAAGGGAATGCTCGCGGATGGCCAAAGCTTTGAAGGTTCGGTTCCAGTCTATGTGACGCCGGGGAGCGGCGGTGGGGGACCTGGGGCAGGAAACGCCTCGCCCGGCGATGAGTCCAGCCAAGGGCCACAAGGGGGGCCGCGATGATCCGGTTGCGCCAATGGTTCCTGGTCATCGGCCTGGGGTTCATTCCCTCAGCCTCGCTCCTGGCATCCGACCCTCCCCACAACGGGATCGTTCAATGCAAATCCTGCCACACTCTCCATGGCGCCCCTGGAGCGACGCTCACGGCCGTGGCCGGCAATGCGAATCTATGCCTGAGCTGCCACACGCCCGGCGGGACGGCCAGCGCGAAACCCTTTGCGCCCCTTGACCAAGCCGTCGCATCGCCGGGACTGCCCGCGGGAACCCCGGCCTCGGGCAATTCCCACCGATGGGATGCCGGGCCCGCAGGGCGCGCGGTGAAAGGCACGCCCAACACTTCCACGGGAACCATCACGCCCCTGGGCGCCTTCACGGGGGCCTACGCCAAGACCTACACCCTCACCATCACCACCGCCGGGAACGTGGGCGCGGCGCAGTTCTCATGGACCGCGACCTCGCCGGGCGGGGGATCAGGCACAAACCTGACCACCGGCGCCAGTGTGCCGCTCGACCAGGGCGTGTCCGTGAAATTCGTTAACGGCACCGGGACCTCCTTCCTGCTTGGCGACAAGTGGAACCTCTTCGTCCGCGAGGCAGTGCAGGCTCCGGTGGATCCAACCCTGGCCCGTCTCCGGGAAAACGGCCAAATGATGTGCTCCACCTGCCACAACCAGCACAGCCAGGCCCTCGCGCCCTTCGACCCCACCGCGTCCACCACGCCTGGGGCCGCTGGACGCCACTTCCAGCGTCTGGCCAACGACACGGACCAGATATGCACCGATTGCCACGCGGCCCAAAACGTGACCTCCTCGACCGGTGGCTCCCACCCGGTGGGCGTCGTCCTTCCGGCAGGGGATTTCAAGGCTCCAACCACCATTCCCCTAGATGCCACCAACAAGGTGAGATGCCAGAGCTGCCACAAGATCCACTACGCGCCCGTCTCGAATGGGACCCTCCAGCGGGTGGCGAGCCAGCCCGCGATGTGCGCCGACTGCCATACCAATTCGGACACCACCAACGGGATCCACTACAGTGCGGCCCTGGGCGTCCTGTGGCCCGGCGACGATGAGCACACGCCGGCCAGCGCCTACCCGGCCATCACCGACACCTCCAAGCAGGGCGCTTGCTCCAACTGCCACTTCCCCCACGGATGGCCCGACGCCTCCAACACAGCCAACAAGTACCCCAAGCTCCTGGTCGCCGCGAACGACAAGAATTTCTGCTTCATATGCCACGACGGGACGCCCACCAAGAACGTGAAGACGCCCATCACCAAAGCCATCGGACACAACACCGACCCCGCTGCGCAAGTAGCTGGCCGTTCGGTGAACTGCATGGACTGCCACAACATGCACAAGGCGGGCGTCGCCCATACCTACACCACCACGGCCACCGCCACCCGGAACGCGGTCGGCACCGGGGCTCTGCAGGGCGTCAGCGGCGTGACGGTGGCTTTCGGCGCCGCCAACTGGACCACCGCCACCTTCGCGGCCACGACCGCCGCGACCCTGGAATACCAGATCTGCATGAAGTGCCACTCATCCTACGACAGCTTCGGCGCCAACCGGCCCGCAGGTAGGAGCCTGATCTACAGCACGGGAACTGCCAATTTCACGGCCGGCGGCACGAGCGTTGCTGCCGGATCCACTGCCCCCAACTGGGCGGTAGGCTCGACGGTAGGGACCGGCCTGGTCGGAGCCTGGGTCCGCCGGACATCGGACTCCACGGTCTCCTGGTACCGGATCACCGCCTCCACCGCCACGACCCTCACGATCACCCCCGCCTACGCGGGCACCTCGGGGACCAATCAGGCCTACCAGATCGCCCAGGAAACCGATGTGTCCCTGGAATTCAATCCGGCGAACGCGTCCTTCCATCCTGTCGCCGCGGGCCTCAAATCCGGTACGGGCAATGGAACACCGAAGGAGCTGACGGCGGCCCAACTAAAGGCGCCTTGGGCTACCGCTGTCGGCACTCAGACCATGATGTGCGCCGACTGCCACAACACGGATTCGGCCTCGCCCATCGCCCAGGGCCCCCACGGCTCGGCGGTCCAATTCATGCTGCGCGGGCCGAACACAATCTGGCCGCCGACGGGCAACCTTGCCACGTCATACAACACAACTTTCTGCGCCAATTGCCACCCGGGGAATGCCGACGCCAACTGGAGCGGCAATGTGGTCCACCAGGAGCACGATACCCGTTCAGTCACCTGCTACAACTGCCACATCCTAGTGCCCCACGGCGGCAAGCTCGCCCGGCTCATCGGGGATGGCGACAGCGCGACATTCCCGGCGCGTTATGCCTATCAGAACAAGAAGACCAACATGTGGGTCACCGGTTTCACCAAGAAAGCCCCTGGCAGTTACGGGACTGGGGACTGCGGGGCGACCTGTGCTTCCGGCAGGCACTCCTTAACCAACGGCGCGGATTGGTAGCCCGCCCTCTCAAACGCTTCTTCCGCTCCCCGGCGACCATCGTCGGGGAGATCCTCTTCATCGCAGTGCTCGGCGGACTAGGGGCGGCCCTACCCCAGACGGGGGTGGCCACGGCCGCAGAGGTGGCCCGCCTCCGGGAGCACGGCGCCTTCGTCACGGCCTTGGTGGACGGGCTGGCTTTGGACCACGTCTTCACCAGCCCGGCCTTCCTGGCGGCCCTGGGCCTGGCCACCGTGTCCCTGTCCATCGTGGTGGTAGAGCAGGTCCGCCGCTTGCGCGCCCAATGGAACCTGGTTCCCACCGAAGCCCACTTCCGGAATGCGCCCCTCCGGCATGAATTCACGCGGCCAGCTCAAGGGGCATCGGGAACCGTATCCATCCGTACCCGGGGGCGCTTGGGCCTGGCGGGATCGCCCCTCTTCCACACTGGCCTGCTCTGCGTGATCCTCGCGGGCGGCCTGCGGGCCATGTTCGGCACGGAGGCCGTGGTGGACCTCTACGAAGGGGAAACCCTGCCGGCCACCGTGGAGGCCTGGGGCGCCCAATGGCCCGGGCTGCTGGGGAAACCCTTCCATCTGGACGATCCCCTGACCTTGAACGCGGTTCACGAGGACCGGTACCCTTCGGGCGAATTGAAGGGCCTCGGCCTGAGTCTGGCTTTCCATGGACCTGATGGCACGCAAGTGCGCGAGATGGCCGTGAATCAGGAATTGCGCATGAGCCATGGCCGTCTCTACATGGAATCCCAGCATGGCCCGGCGGCCCTGGTGGAATGGGACACACCCGGCGCGCCCGCCCTCCGGACAGCCGCCCTCATGGAGCAGAAGGAACCCCGGGCCTACGGCACCTATGTCCAAGGCCCCGGGAACCTGCGGGCCCGCCTCCGCGCCGCGATGCCCCCCGGCGGCCAGCGGCCCGGAGCAGTGGAGGTGCAGATCCGCGACGGGGCTTCCACCCTCGCGGGGGCCGTGCTCAAGCCCGGAGAGAGCCTGCTCCTTCCGGGGGGCGGCCTGCTGCGGCTGCACGGCCTGCCGGCCTGGGCGCGGCTCCACGGCAACTACGATCCCGCCCTCGGGCTGGCCTACGCGGGCTTCACCCTGACCCTGCTGGGGGCGGCCCTCACCTTCGGTGTCGTGAAAGTGGACGAGCTGGTGTCCATCACACCAGAGGATGGAGTCGAAAGAGTGGTGGTGGCCCTGCGCCCCCATCGCTTCGCGCCGCTGTACCGCGAACGCCTTGATCAGCTGGTGCGGGAACATGGAGGAAAGCCATGAACACGCGAACCCTTCTTCCTCTGGTGTTACTCTCCGTGGTCCTGGGCTGCGGGCGGGTCTCCACGCGCGAAGCCAGAACCCTGGTGGCCCACTACAACGCGGTGGTGTGTGAGGCCTACCGGAAGGGCGATATCCGGATCATTGATTCCGTGGTGGGGCTGAACACTCCCGATGGCCAGCGGCTGACGGGGCTCATCGGTGTCCGCCAGGATATGGGCCTCGCCCTCGACGCGAAGATGGAATCCCTGGAGATCACAGGCGTGGAGCAGGCCAAGGACGACCTCCGCATCCGCACCAAGGAAACCTGGACCTACCGGGATCTGAAGGTGGACACTGGGCAGCAGGTGGGCGAGGCTTCGGTGGATCGCTACGAAATGCTCTATCACTTCCGGAAACAGAAGGGCGCCTGGATGGTGGAGGAAACCCAATTCACGTCCCCGCCCCAGGTGGGCCGCACCACCTCGCCCTGGCAAATGAACGTGCGGGATGCCCACGCCATGGTGGCGCCGCCCGCAAAGGAAGGAGAGAAACCATGAACCCCTTTTTGCTGGAAACCATTCTCCACTGGGTGGCGGTGGGCTTTTACGTCGCGGCCACCATCCTTTTGGCCCATGCCCTCCTGTGGAACCATCCCCAGCGAACGCGCTGGGGCCTGTGGCTCGCCATCTCCGGCCTGCTGCCCCATGCGGCTGCGCTCATCGTGCGCTGGATCGAAGTGGGTCATGGCCCTTACATGATGAAGTACGAGGTGTTGTCGTCCAACGCTTGGATCGCCATCGTCATGCTGCTCGTCGTCATCTGGCGGCGCCCAGCCTGGGCCGGGCTGGCCCTCGTGGCCCTGCCCGCCTCGATCCTCATGGTGGGCTTGGGCCTGCTGACCAGTCCCGAGGCGCGCAGCCTGCCCCCCACGCTGCGCTCCATCTGGCTGGTGTTCCACATCCTCTTCACCAAGCTGGCGGTGGGCGCCTTCCTGCTCTCCTTCGCGGCCGCGGTGATCCTGCTGCGGAAGCTCAAAGGCGCCTCCAGCCGCTTCCTGGAGCGGTTCCCCGCGCCCGAGGTCCTGGACGCCTCCATGGTGAGGTTCGTGGGCTTTGGCTTCGTGTTCTGGTCCACCACGATCATCGCGGGGGCCATCTGGGCCAACCAGTCCTGGGGCCGTTACTGGGGCTGGGACCCCATCGAGACCTGGTCCCTGGTGACCTGGCTCTGCTACGGGACCCTGCTGCACCTGCGGCTGTTCTACCGCCTGGGTCCCCGGACGACCGCCTGGATCACCCTCGCCTGCTTCGGGGTTTCGATCCTGACCGCGTTCATCTTTCCGTTCCTCATTCCCTCTTTGCATTCGGCCTATTTCCAGTAGTTCCCTTGGCTTTTTTCATCTTCTTTGAAGCTAGAATGTTGTCCTGGGAGTTGATGAGGTTGACACCATGAGCAAGGTTCTTTTCGTGGTGCCGCCCTACTCCAGCTGGGGTGTGGAGGTCATCGGCACCTGGCCGCCGCTCCAGATCGCCTATCTGGCCGGAGCTGTCGAACAGGCGGGGCATGAGGCCCGGATCTGCGACGCCATGAACACGCCTGGCGGCACCTTCGAGACCCTCCGGGAGGCAGTGGAACAGTACCGCCCGGATATCGTGGTGGCCTACGACTACCTGCCCGTCACGGGCGCCATCAGCACGGCCGTGGTGCCCGCGGCCCTCAAAGCCTTGGGTCTAGCCAAGGCCGTGGACCCCGGCATCACCACGCTCCTCGGCGGGCCCTTCCCCACCTTCATGTACCACGAGCTCCTGAGGGATCCCTCCGGCGCCGTGGACATCGTGCTCCGGGGCGAAGCGGAAGCGACCTTCCCGGAATTGCTGGCGGCGCTCCCTGACGGACCGCTGGACGGGGTTTGTGGCATCGCGTTCCTCCGGGACGATGAGGTCATCGTGACCGAGATCCGCCCGCACATCACCAACCTGGACACGATCAAACCGGCCTGGCACCTGCTTGATTGGGGAATCTACCGCTACCGGATTGATCCTCCGGGCCGCATGGCCTCCATCCTCACCTCCCGCGGCTGCATGATGGGCTGTTCCTTCTGCAGCCACCGGGCTTTCTGGCGGGGCGACTGGCGCGCCCGGACACCGGAGGATGTCATGGAAGAGGTCCGGCTGCTCGTAGACCGGTACCAGGTCGAATCCATCACGCTGATAGACCCCTACCCCACCCATGACCGCGAACGCTGGGAGCATCTCCTCGATCTTTTCATCGAGGCGGACCTCGGCGTGCGGCTGCTGATGGAGACCCGCGTCGAGGACATCGTCCGGGATGAAGACATCCTCCCCAAGTACCGGAAAGCTGGGGTGATCCACATGTACCTGGGCGCCGAGGGGAGCAACGACGAGATGCTGGACATGCTCAACAAGGGCACGAATGTGAGCATGAACGAGCGTGCGATCCGGCTGGCCCAAGCACACGGCATGGTGACCGAAGCCTCGTTCATGATCGGGCACCCCACGGAGACCTGGGATTCCATCGAGCGGACCATCGAAGTGGCCCTGCGGATGAGCCCCGACATCGCGGTGTTCCCGGTGCTCACGCCGATGCCCTTCACCCCCATTTTCGAGGAGATGAAAGACCGGGTGCGCGTCCATGACTATTCGAAGTACAACCTGGCCACACCCATCATCGAGCCCTACGCCATGACCCTTGAGGAGGTCGCCATCGCCCTCGGGAAGTGCTACATGGGTTTCTATTCCAAAAAAATCCCGGAAATCCAGGCCCTTCCGGACGGGTTCAAGCGCCGCTACCTCCTCAGCGCCTGCAAGGAGATGATGGGTGCCTATGGCCGGCACTTCGGCCACCTCGGATCGAAGATGCCGACGATGCATCCCCACCATGGACACCCGCAAATGCAACCCGATCGAGCCGGGGACCTAGCCCAAGACCATGAGCATCCATAAGGTCCGCCACCAGATGGCCAGCCTCATGGAACACATCCCTCCCCCTGCTTTCCGGCAGGCCCGGGGCTGGCTGTGGAGGGCTGTGGGAAGGGTGTATCTGCGGCTCTCGGGATGGCGGATCGAAGGCGTTTTCCCGGAGGATCCGAAGTACGTTGTCATCGTGGCGCCCCATACCTCCAATTGGGATTTCACCCTGGGCGTGGCGGTGGTCTTCGCGGTGGAGCTGAAGGTTTCCTGGCTTGGAAAACATCGCCTCTTCAAAGCGCCCTTCAAGAAATTCCTTCGCTGGCTGGGGGGCATTCCCGTGGATCGCGGCGCCAGCCATGGCGTGGTAGGTGAATGCGTGAGAGCCTTCGAAGAGGCTCCCGCGCTGATGCTGGCCCTGGCGCCCGAGGGCACCCGCAAGGGCGTGAGCCAATGGAAAACAGGCTTCTATCTCATCGCCGTGAAAGCGGGCGTACCCATCCTGCCCGTGGGATTTGATTACCAGGAGCACGTGGTCCGGCTGAAGCCCTTGTTCCATCCCACGGGAAACCTGGAGCAGGATATTCCAGCCATCCAGGCCCTGTTCGACGATGTGCGCGGCTGTAGGCAGCGGCCAAAAGAAAAGGTGAAGGACTAAAAGCATTCATACCCGGCTGCGTTCAAAAAGATTTGGAACCACAGATTTCACAGATTCCACAGATTGAAAACGCCCCTGGGGCGCCCCATGGTGGTCGCGCGCAGTATGGAGCATGGGCCGCCCCGGCTTGGGAATGGGGGTGATCTGAATTTGGTGGCATCAACCAACAGCGAATCTGTACTACTAACCTCCAACTTCGTGTTTTCTTAAGAAGAAGTCAGGCAGCAACCTAAACTACCTGTTGAAATGTCATGGTTTGGGTTCCCTCGTAAAGAAAAGAATTCCACCGCCAAGACGCCAAGAACGCCAAGAACGCCAAGAGTCACTTTGTCTCGCGTACCGGCTCGGCCGATACCGAGAAGAATCACTTTGTCTCGCGTATCGGCTCGGCCGATACCGAGAAGAGAGCATCCATGTGCCAGCTTCACGGATGAAATTCAGGCGGCCCGGCGGCGGCCTCGCGCTACGTGTGATTCGCGCCGGGCCGCCTGAATTCGCGGGCTTTCGCCCGCAGGCGCTACGCGCCCCGTGAAGCGATTTCGTACTCATACAAATTAGCAATCAAACGGATTCTAATATCCAAGGGTACCCTGCGAGGCTTTGGAGCCTTTGCGGGGTGGCTTCGAGTTCATTCAGGCCGACCTCGGCCTGGTCCATCACGGCGTCAAGGCTGTCGAAC
>JAJYMZ010000200.1 GCA_021786615.1 Acidobacteriota bacterium | reverse complement strand
CGTAGCGCTTCTACGCGATTCGAGTCTGACGCAGCGGGATGCCGCCCGCCGCCCCAGCCCGGAGGGACGACGTCAGGCGGGCGCTCCGCGGCGTCAGAGCCCTTGGACGATGAACCGCATCGCCCCGCGTGCCCTTCCTTGCGGAGCATCCCGCCTGACGTCGTCGCGGCACACGGGGGTTTTGGGACAGGCTCTGAAGAGCCATGCGGTCATTCTTGGGGCCGCGGGCTACGGCGGCGGCGAGCTGCTGCGCCTGCTGCTGGGCCATCCCAACATCCAGGCCATCCGGGCGGTGTCAAAGTCCCAGGCGGGCCAGGCGGTCTGGATCACCAACCCCAATCTCAGGGGATTCACGGATGATGCATATTATGCAGAGGCGGATTGGGATTCGCTTCCCGGTACGGGCGCCATCGTGGTTTTTTCGGCCCAGCCCCACTTCGAGCTGGCGGCGCAGCTGGAGGAGTTGGAGTCCAGATGGGCTTCCGCGGGCATCGCGGACCGGGTCACGCTCATTGATCTCAGCGGTGATTTCCGATTATCTAATGCGGCGCGCTTCGAGGCGGCCTATGGCCAGCCCCATCCTTGCGCCCATCGCCTTGGCAGCTTCGTCTATGGGCTGCCGGAATGGAAGGCTCCAGAGATCCGGGGAGCCGCGCGCATCGCCAATCCAGGTTGTTTCGCCACGGCGCTGCAATTGGCCCTGCTGCCCCTTCATGGCCTGGATCTGGGCTTCGTTGCGGCATGCGGCGTCACGGGCTCCAGCGGTTCTGGCGCTCTGCCGTCCGAGACCGCCCACCACCCCACGCGAGCCCATGATTTTCGCGCCTACAAGGCCCTGGAACACCAGCATCAGGCGGAGATGGAAGGGCTCCTGCGCGGCCAGGGCATCACCGCTGAGCTTTCCTTCGTCCCCCATTCCGCGCCTATGGTGCGGGGCATCTTCGCCACGGTGCAATTCCGCCTTCCCGACGGTCTGGATGAAGCCGCGTTGCGGCAGCGCTTCCAGGCGGCCTACGGGAACGCGCCGTTCATCCGCCAGGTTGACGGTTCCCCGCGGCTGCTATCAGTCGTGGGCACCAATTTCTGCGAGCTCGGCCTCAAGGTGAACGGGCGCGGCGCCGTTATTTTCGCGGCCCTGGACAACCTCATCAAAGGCATGGCGGGACAGGCCGTGCAGAACATGAACCTGTCCCTGGGCTTGTCCGAGAAGACGGGTCTATGGGCGCCGGGAGTGTTCCCGGCTTAGACCTCATGGGCGGGTCCCCCGACCAAGAGGTGGGGGGTCCGGGGGGGACGTAGTGAGCGAAGCGAGCAGGAAACCACGCATGCGTGGTTTCCCCTCGGATACATATTAGCTGTGTTCGTCACCCTTGCCATTGGCGCCAGCACCCACCAGCACCGCATTTTCATCCTGGTGTTTGGGCTCAGAAGCGTCGCGGGCCGGTATGGTCACATGCAAGGGACCGTGAGCGGCGGCACCATTCTTCTTGATCTCTGATTTGGGTTTTTCGGGCCTGGTTTCCGGCTTGGCCTCCCCCTTTTGGGCGAGGTTTTCGGGCTTGTTCATGCCGCGGCGGGTGCAGGTGCCCTGAAGGGTGCCGCCTTCGTCCACCACGAGGCTGCCCATTTCCACATCGCCTTCCACACAGCCGGTGCCATGGATTTCAAGGCACTCCAGGATCTTGAACACCCCCTTGGCCATGCCCGTGGCGATCATGTGCTTGGCGTGGATGGTGCCGTTCACCAGGCCCGAAGGCGCGATGGTGACTTCGCCTTCGCTGTGGATGGTGCCCTCCACGGTGCCTTCGATCCGCAGGGAATGCTCGCCCGTGTGGATGTCCCCCTTCCAGAGGGTGCCCTTCCCCAGGAGGCTGTGGACGACGGGGGAGTGTTCTTTGGATTTCGCGTTGAACATGGGAGCCTCGTGGAAGAAGGTCTGAGTTGGCCGGTACGCCTCAGGGCTGGCCGCCCAGGGTGGAGAGCCATTCCCGCTGGAGCCGCAGGTACTGCGTGGGGTTGACGGGCTTGCCCCGAAGACGGACTTCGTAGTGCAGATGGACGCCCGTGGCACGGCCACTTTGGCCCATCTTCCCCAGGATATCGCCTCGGCGCACGGTCTGTCCCACCTGGACATCCCATCTCTCCATGTGGCCGTAGACGGTCTCAAGCTCATCGGTGTGTTTCAGCACCACGGCGTAGCCGTAGCGGTCCATCCAGCCGGCGCTTTCCACGACGCCATCAGCGGTCGCCTGGATGGGTGTGCCCTCGGCGTTGGTGATATCCAATCCCGAGTGGAACCCGAATCCGCCCTCGGCCTCGTCCCGTCCTGCGAATGGGTTCAGGCGGAGGCCGAATCCGGAACTGAGATACCCGGCGGTGGGCGGGATGGAGGGCGTATGGAGCCAAGCATCAATGATGGGGGCCATCTGGGCCCTGATGGCCTGGGCTGTCTTCTCGCTTTTTTTGATATCCATCTTGAGTTTGCTGAGCCGCAGGGTGGTTGATCCTTTGGAGTCGGCTTGAGTTTGGGTGTGGGATTGATCAGAGCGCCCCGGCAGGGGTGGGATGCGGGGGGCTGGGACCTTGGGGTCCAATAGGTGCAGCAGTTCCTCGTGCTGTCTGCGCAGGGCATTGATCTCGCCTTCCAGTCCCATGGCCTGGTCGAGGGTGCTTCGCAGCCGGTTCTGCTGTTCCTGGGTTTCCTTTTGGAGCCGGTCGAAGCTCATGATTTTCTTGGTGGCCCAGAAGCCGTAGCCTGAACCTATCATGGCGATGGCCCATACCCCGGCGATGCCCCCCGCCATCCAGGCCAACACTTTTTTCGAGACGGACCAGCGGAAGGTCTTGTGGCTGAAGACCAGCATCAGGGTAATGAACCGGCTGGAGTCAGGCCTGCTCAGCCGCAGGGCCCTGCGGCCTTTCTGCGCCGCTTGATTTTCAGGCCTGAAACTGTGTTTGCGCATAGCCTGTCTACCTTAGGGCGGAATGAGGGGAATGTCGAGCAATAGGCTCTAGGCCATGGGCTGTGGGCAGTAGGCTGTGGGCGGCAGGTTGTTTTTTACCCACAGCCTAGGGCCCACCGCCCACAGCCTAGCGTCAGGCCACTCCGCTGAACCTCACCAGCAACCATTCGATGAAATGGCCGCTGAACAACACGAGCCCCACCAGGCTGTTCATGGTGAAAAAAGCCTGGTTGATATTGTCGAGGCCGCCGCCCCTCACCAGCCATTGTTCCTTGGCCAGGATTCCAGCCACTACGAGCCAGGCCAGCCACGGGAAGAGGTGGGATCCCACTTGGAGATTGAACAGTCCCCAGAGCGCCAGCGCCGCCAGATGCAGAGTCCTGGAAAGCCACAGGGACCAGGTCGTCCCGAGCCGGGCGGGCACGGAGCGCAGCCCCGCCCTCCGGTCGAATTCCTGATCCTGCAGCGCGTAGAGAATATCGAATCCAGCGGTCCAGCACAGCACTCCGCCCGCCAGCACCCAGGCGGGAGGCTCGATGCGGTTGGTGATGGCGATCCAGGCCCCCAGGGGCGCCCCCGCCAGGCTGAGGCCCAGTACCAGGTGGGCCAGGGAGGTAAATCGCTTGCAAAGGGAATAGCCCAGGATGATGAGCAGCGCCAGGGGCGAAAGCTTCCAGCAAAGGGGCCCGAGAGCACCGGCCGCCACCCCAAACAGCAGGGTGCCGAGTCCCAGCATCAGCCAGGCGGCCCATCGGGGCAGGCGCCCGGCGGGCAGGGCGCGCATGGCGGTGCGGGGATTCTGCGCGTCCACGTCCTCATCCACGAGCCGGTTGAACGTCATGGCCGCGGTCCGGGCCCCCACCATGGCCGCCACGATCCAAAGCAGCGTGCGAGCAGGCGGTAGCCCCCGAGCGGCGGCCAGGGCCGCCAGGAACGCGAAGGGCAGGGCGAACACAGTGTGTTCGAACTTGATCATGTCCGTGGATTCGCGGAGGTAGCTGAAATATTTTTTAGTCGCCATCATTCCGATCCATGTGGTGGCCGACGCCCTCAATGCGCTTCGGATTCGCCCTTGTGGACTTCGTAGAGGCCCTGGATCAGGCCATCGTACATGTGGTTCACGATCCGCCGCTTGATCTTCAGGCTGGGGGTCAAGGCGCCGTTTTCCACGGTCAGTTCATCGGGAACGATGACGATTTTCTTGATGCGTTCGTAGTTCGACAGGGTGGCGTTCACCTTTTCGATCCGGGACATGAGCTTCGCCATGACGATGGGCTGTTCCACGAGCTCCCGGCGATTGGCGTAATGCAGATGCTTGTATCCGGCCCAGCGCTCCAGGGAATCGAAGTTGGGGACTACAAGGGCGCTGATGAAATTGCGCTTGTCCCCGATGAGCACCGCCTGGGACACATACTTGTCGGTCTTCAATGCGTTCTCGATGGGCTGGGGGGCGATTTTTTTCCCCCCGCTGGTGATGATCAGCTCTTTCTTGCGGTCCGTGATCTTCAGCCGCCCTCGCGAATCAAATTCGCCGATATCACCCGTGTGGAAATACCCATCCGCATCAATGGCCTCTTTGGTGGCGGCCTCGTTGGCCCAGTAGCCCAGCATCACGTTGGGTCCGTGGCAGAGGATCTCGCCGTCCTCGGCGATCTTGACGAAGGGCTTTCCTTCCCAGGTGTCATAGAGCGGGGTGCCCACGGTGCCGGGGCCCACCATGCCCAGGCGGTTGGCGGTGATGACGGGGCTGGTCTCCGTGAGGCCATAGCCTTCCAGGATCGGCAGGCCGATGGCCCAGAAAAACTCCATCACTTTGGGCATGAGCGGCGCGCCGCCGGACACCGCGAACCGGATTCGCCCGCCGGTACGGGCCTTGATTTTTGAAAAAACAAGCGCGTTCGCCAAAGCGAAGCGGAAGCCAAGCCAGCCGGTGGGTTTCTTCCCGTCATAAAGCAGGGGCACCACCCGCTGACCAAGGCGATAGGCCCAGTGGAAGAGCTGGTGCTTGGGCCATCCGGAGCCCGCGACGCCGTCCATGACCTTCGCGAAGATCTTCTCGTAGATGCGGGGGACGCTGATCAATATCGTGGGCCTTACTTCCAGCAAATTCGCGGGCACGCTGTTCACGCTTTCGGCGTAGTAGATGCTCGTCCCCATGTGCAGCATCACGTAGTGGCCCGCCATGCGTTCGAAGATGTGGGTCAGGGGCAGAAAGGAAAGACAGCGATCCTTGGCTAGCCTGGGCAGCGCTTTCAGGGTCGCGTGAACATTGGAAACGATATTGCCATGGCTCAACATGGCGCCTTTGGGGTCGGCCGTCGTGCCGGAGGTGTAGATCAGGGTGAGCAGATCTTCCGGCCTGCGCTCTCGCCCCCACTGGCTCACCAGAGGCCGCCGGGCCTCCTGGGCCAGGCCCTCATCCATGAGCTGGGACCAGGAGAGGATTTGGCGGCCTTCGACTGCCGGCACTTGGCCATGCAGCAGCACGGCCACTTCAAGGTTGGGCAGGCTTGACCAGAACTCCAGCACCTTGTCCAGCTGGGCCTGGTTGGAACAGAACACCCATCTGGATTTTGAGTTGTCCAGGATGAAGGCGGCCTGGGATGCGATCAAGGTGGCATAAACCGTGGCGGTGGGGAGGCCCAAGATGGCGCAGGCATAGTCCGTCATGGCCCACTCTGGACAGTTTTCCGCCAGGATGGCCACATTCGTTCCGGGTCGCAGGCCGCGGTCATGCATGGCCAGGGCCAGCCGTTCCACCGATGCGAGCAACTCTTTGCTCGAGATGGGCACATAACAGCCATCTTTTTTGTAAGCCAAAGCGTCCGGAAGGCTGTGCTCCATCGCCGCATAAAATAGTTCAGCGATTGAAGTGACGGATTCATTCACGGGGTGGGCTCCAACTTGGATGGATCAGGGTAGTGATGGCATGGTAACAGGATGATCGCATCTTCTCCGCTGACTGAAGCGGTCCAAGCCTTCCAATTGGAACAACGCGCCAGGGGCGTCTCTGCGCACACGGTCCGGGCCCAAAAAGGCGACCTGGAAAAACTCGTGGCGCACGCGCTCCAGGAAGCCTGGGCGGGCTGGGAGGTGACGCCGCGCATCCTGCGGCGCTTCGCCCTGGAGCTGGGCGCGCGAGGCCTGGACCCCGCCAGCCAGGCCCGGATCCTGTCCACGGTCCGGGGGTTCTTCCGCTGGCTTTGGGATACGGGGCGCATACCCGTGAACCCTGCTTCAGGTCTCAGGAATCCCAAACAGGCTTCCAAGCTGCCGGCCTTCCTGACCGAAGGCGAAAGCGTAACCCTGCTGGACCTTCCCCCGGCTGTTGATTTCTCATCGGCGCGGTTGCGCTGTCTCTTGGAACTGCTCTATGCCTCTGGCCTGCGTGTCTCAGAACTGGTTGGGCTGGATCTCCAGGACGTGTTTTTCGAACAGCGGACACTGCGCGTGATGGGCAAGGGGAGCAAGGAAAGGCTGGTGCCTTTCCACCAGGAAGCCGCAGTGATTCTGGAGCACTATCTGGCCTTCAGATGCAGCCACCTGGCGCTGAAATCCCTGCCCCCCACCGCGGCGGTTTTCTTGAACCTGCGGGGCGGACGGCTCACCCCCACCAGCGTCAGGAACCTGTTGCGGAAGGTCGTGGAAGGAGCCGCCCTCAGAGCCCAGATCAGCCCCCACGCCCTGCGGCACAGCTTCGCGTCGCACCTGCTCGCCCATGGCATGGATCTGCGCGCCATCCAGGAACTCCTGGGCCACGCCAGCCTCAGCACCACCCAGCGCTACACCCACCTGGACCTGGAGCAGCTCTCGAAGACCTACAACTCGGCGCATCCGAGGGCGAAGAAGTCATGAAGGAAAAGGCTGTAGGCTTTGGGCTGTGGGCGGTAGGAAAAGATAGACAGCGCCTTGTGCCGCATCGACCCCACGGCCCACAGCCTACTGCCCACAGCCCATCACGGCGCCGGCCTTACCTGAACCACATCGCCCTCGTTCAATCCCCATGCGCCCAGGAGATCCTTGGAAATGGCAACGGTGAAGTCGTTCATGCCCGCGACAAATTGGATGGGTTCCACCGCAGGACCGTTGGGCCACATCACGCGCATATGGGTGATGGGCGCCTGGCTGTAGGGTTCCAGCTGGCGCCAGTGGGCTTCGAGGGATTGGGGTGCCTCCAGGTGATCGCCCTTCTTGAAGAATCCTGTTTTCAGGGTTCCGACGTTCACCTGCACTTCTGGCTCGAATAATTTCAGGCGCCCCGCATCGTAAAGAATGCTCGCCGCTTGAAGTACCTGGACCTCATTTTGTTCGGTGGTGGCCATGACATCATGAAAATCGCGGAAACCATCGAAAAACGGGATGATCTTCCGGTCCTCCGCGTAGATCTTGATGCCCTGTAGCAGCGCGTCGCCCTGGATGGTCGGCCAGGGCACGGACTTGAGGCTAGGGAATAGGCTGCGCAGCCGCTTGCGGGAATCCGACGTGCGGGCGGATTCCATGAGCAGGTCGGGAACTGAACGGCGGATGCTGCTGGGGGCCTGGACCTTCATGGCGATGAATTCGAATTCACCCTTGTCCCATTCGAGGATCTCGAAGGCTGCCATCTCGCCTTTGCCCTGGGGGGTTTCGGCATGGATCACTTCGCCGTTCACCACGTAGAGGGTTCCGGCCATCTTCCCGGAGGTGACCTTGAGCAGACCCGTTTTCTTGTTCACATGCAGCAGCTGCGCCACATCCGTGAGGGAGATGCTGGACAGGTTGCCCCGGAGGTTCGACATCAGCCGGCCTCCGGTTGGTCGTCAACCACCAGGATGGTCTTCATGGAGCGGCGCCTGCGCCGTTCATGGCGCCCATGGCCGACAGCATTTCCTGGACGGCCCTTTCCATGCCCACGAAGACCGCCCTGGCGATGATGCTGTGGCCGATGTTCAGTTCCTCGATTTCAGGAATGGCCGCGATTTGGCCCACGTTGCGAAGGGAAAGGCCATGGCCCGCCAGGACGCGCAGTCCCAGATTCGCGGCACGCTTGGCGGTGTCCCGGATGCGGCCCAGCTCAAGGCTCGGGTCGCTGCCAAAGGGCAGGTCTGAATACACCCCCGTATTCAGCTCCACCGCGTCGGCCTCGAGCTTGGCCGCCATCATCACCTGCTCCCGGGAAGGGTCCAGAAAAAGGCTCACCCGGATGTCCGAAGCCTTGAGTTCGCGGATGATCTGGCGCAGGGGCGCCTGGAGGAAAATGGCGTCGAGCCCGCCGGTGGTGGTGAGCTCTTCCCGGGTTTCCGGAACCAGGGTGACCATGTGGGGTTTCGGGCCGATGACGGATTCCATAGCCTCGGGAGTGGCCGCGCACTCGACATTCAGAGGCAACGACAGGACTTCTTTCAAGACCCTGAGATCCCGGTCCTGGATGTGCCGCCGGTCCGCCCGGAGGTGGACCGTGATGCCAGCGCATCCCGCGCTCTGGGCCGCCAGGGCCGCCGCCACGGGTTCCGGTTCACGCCCCACCCGCGCCTGGCGTAGCGTCGCCACGTGGTCAATGTTCACACTCAGGCGTGGACTCAAGAGATGGCTCCCGTTGATGCGGTGATGTGGATAGGCAAAGATAGCAGACTTCAAGCTGCGGACAGGGGCTTCATGAGATACCCAGATCCGCCCGGGCCGCAGTTTCAAGCGCGGCCATGGCCGAGGCCAGCAGCGCGGGTTCCCTGGCTTCGGCCATGAGGCGAAGCTTGGGCTCCGTCCCGGACCAGCGCACCACCATCCGCAGGGAGCCGCCAGCTCCGCCGTGACGGGCCTCCAGGGATCGCATGGCGGCGCTCAAGGCTTTGCAATCCTCCACGGCGCGGCGCTCCCTGGCGGTCAAGTTAACCAATTTCAGAGGCCAGGGCTCGAAGCGCCAGGTCCAGCGGTCAAGCTTGGGACGGCGCAACAGCGCCCGCAACAGGGCTATGGCTGTAGCCAGGCCGTCGCCCGATGGCCCTTCGCGCTTCTGGATCAGGTGGCCCGAAGCTTCGGCGGCCAGATCCCAGCCCCGGGCCTGGAGTTCCCGCAGCAGGAACTTGTCCCCCACCGGCGTCCGCACAAAGGGCACGCCTCGGGTTGCGAGAGCTGCTTCCAGGGCACCGTTGGTCATGACGGTGCCCACGATGCCGGGAAGGGCCTCGCCAGCCTCCAGGCGGTCCTGGGCCAGCAGCCAGAGCATCTGGTCGCCGTCCACCAGTTCGCCTTTGGAATCCACCATCAAGCAGCGGTCCCCGTCCCCGTCGAAGGCGATGCCCAGTTCGGATCCGGTGGCCTTCACGGCCTCCCGGAGCGCGTCCAGATGGGTGGATCCCACGCCGACGTTGATTCGGGTGCCATCCGCCGGAACGCCGATCCAATGGATAGTACCCCGCAGGACCCGCGGGGCGAAAGAGGCGGTGGCGCCGTGGGCGCAGTCCACCACGATGGGAAAACCGTCTGGCAGTTCCACGGTGCCCAGATGGCTGACATACCGCTCCACGGGGCCCACGGCTGGATGCAGAAGTGGAAGCGTGGAATCCGGCGCCGAGGTGAGTTTGAACGCAGCCTCAATGGCCTCTTCCTCTTCTTCTTCGAGTTTCTCGCCCAGCCGGTTGAAACCCTTGATGCCATTGTCTTCAGGCGGATTGTGGCTGGCGCTGAGCATGATGCCCCAGGCGCCGGGTGTTGCTTGCGTGAGCAGCGCCACCGCGGGTGTCGGCACCACTCCGAGAACCATGGTGGGAAAGCCGTCGAGGCCTTGCAGCAGGGCCTGGGCCATGGGCTCGGAGCTGGCGCGCGGGTCCCATCCGAGGAGGAGGCTTGAAACGTCCTTCGCGGCAGCCACCTGGCCCCAGGCCTGCCCCCATCGGGCCATTTCAGGAAGGCTCAAGGGCGATTCATAGGCGCGGCCGCGAATGCCGTCGGTACCGAAATGGTTCAAGGTCATAGTTCCTCAGATCCGAAGGTTGATTGCCGATTGGCGATTTGTGGCTTCCAGCTTGAGTCGAGCTTCAATCGAAAATCGAAAATCGCAAATCGAAAATTTGCCCATTCAACACCAAATCCCGATTTTGGGGCGTCAAGGCAGCTCGTGTGTCCTGAAGACGCGATAGCCCATGGCTGCTGCTTCGCTATGGGCCACAGCAGTGAGCCCGTCCCGTTCCTGCGGGGGCAGTTCCGGGGTGCCATTCCGCCAGGCGAGAAAGCGTTTCCTGGAGACCCCGATGCAGAATTGCTCCATCGGCCAGGACAGCAGTTCCGGGAGCCGGGGGAGGCTTCGCCAGAGTGCCAGGTCCTCCCCAAACGTCATCCCGAACCCAAAGCCCGGGTCCAGGAGAATCCTGTCTGGAGCGACGCCTTGGTCGAGCAAGCGGTCCCGCACAGCCTGCAATTCCCGGACGGCTTCGTCCGCGACACAGGCCGTAGTGATGCCATAGTCAGGCATCCACAAGGCGCCGTCCCGCACCCGGCTGCGCATGGCGATGAGTCCACAATCTGAATGCCTGGCCAGGTCCAGCATCGCGGAATCCGAGAACCCAGCCACGTCATTCAACACGGAGACACCCGCATCCAGTCCCTTCGCGGCCACTTCGGCATGGCGTGTGTCGAGGCTCAGGGGGAGGCCGGGAAGCCGCTCCCGGAGGATCTCGAGGACGGGCGCCAGCCGCGCCCATTCCTCCATCGGAGACACGGCGGTGGCTCCAGGACGCGTGCTTTCAGCGCCCACGTCGAACATGGCCGCGCCGGAGGCAGCCAGTCTCAGGGCCTGGGCGAGGGCCCGCTCCGGCGCCAGGAAACGCCCTCCATCGCTGAAAGAATCCGGCGTGACGTTCAGGATGCCCACGAAGAAAGGGCCACCCTGGGAGAGTGGCCCTTGGCCCGAGCTTTTTTTTTGAGATCGCAAGTCCCATGTTGGCTTCAGGCATCTGGCTTCAGGCTTCAGGTTCGCATCACCCACGGCACAATCCAATGCGGAGCGATGCTTTGCCTGAAGCCCGTAGCCTGAGGCCCGTAGCCCATTCCATCCTGTCCAAGAGCGCGGTCCGGACCGAACAAAGGCAGGACTTCATGCAGGGTTCAAGGCTGGATCAAGCCCTGGATCGGATTTCTTGTCTCCGGCGGGAATGGCGTCCGCGGGTCCGCCAGGTCCCGGGGCGGGGCGGGGCGGGAGTGTGCCGCCATGCATGAGCATTTCCACTTCGGCGCCGTCCAGGGTTTCGCGCACCAGCAGCGCCTCGGCGATGGCCACGAGCGAGTCGCGTTTCTCGAGGATGATCCGCTTGGCCAGGTCGTAGTTCCGCATCACGATGTCATGCACTTCGGAATCAATGATCCGCGCGGTGTCCTCGGAGAAATTCCGCTGATGGCCGTAATCCCTGCCCAGGAAGATCTCCTGCTGCTCGCCGGCGAAGTTGAGCGGGCCCAGCTTGGGGCTCATGCCGTACTCCGTGACCATGGAGCGGGCCATTGCGGTGGCCTGCTGGATGTCGTTGCTGGCGCCGGTGGAGAACTGGTTGAAGAAGATTTCCTCGGCGATGCGGCCGCCCATGGAGATGGCGATGCGGCCTTCCATGAATTCCTTGGTGGTGTTATAGCGGTCCCCCACCGGCAGCTGCCACGTGACGCCAAGAGCGCGGCCCCGGGGGATGATGGTGACCTTGTGCAGCGGGTCGGCGCCCTGGACCGTGACCGCCAGGACCGTGTGCCCCGCTTCGTGGTAGGCGGTGATCTTCTTGTCCTCGTCCGTCATGACCATGGAGCGCCGCTCGGAGCCCATGTAGACCTTGTCCTTGGCATTCTCGAAATCCGACATCTCCACCCATTTCTTGTTAGTGCGGGCGGCATAAAGCGCGGCTTCGTTGCAGAGATTGGCGAGATCGGCGCCGGCGAAGCCTGGGGTGCCCCGGGCGATGACTTCCAAATCCACGTCCGGTGAGAGGGGGATCTTGTTGGCGGTGTGGACCTTCAGGATCTCGAACCTGCCCTTCACGTCCGGGCGGTCCACCACCACGCGGCGGTCGAAGCGGCCGGGGCGCAGCAGGGCCGGATCCAGCACATCCGGGCGGTTAGTGGCGGCGATGAGGATGACGCCCTCGTTGCCCTCGAAGCCGTCCATTTCCACCAGCAGCTGGTTCAGCGTCTGTTCTCGCTCATCGTGGCCGCCGCCCATGCCCGCGCCGCGATGGCGGCCCACGGCGTCGATTTCATCAATGAAGATGATGCAGGGCGCGCTCTTCTTCCCCTGCTCGAAGAGATCACGGACCCGGGAGGCTCCAACGCCCACGAACATCTCAACGAAGTCCGACCCGGAAATGGAGAAGAACTGCACCTTGGCCTCGCCGGAGATGGCGCGCGCCAGCAGGGTCTTGCCGGTGCCCGGCGGGCCCATAAGCAGCACGCCTTTGGGGATCTTGCCGCCGAGCTTCACGAACCGCGCCGGGTCCTTCAGGAAATCCACGATCTCCTTGAGTTCTTCCTTGGCTTCCTCGCAACCGGCCACATCCGCGAACGTGATGCGCTTGTTGGAGCTGGAAAGCCCCTTGGCGCGGGCTTTCCCGAAAGAAAGGGCCTTGTTGCCGCCGGCCTGGGCCTGGCGCATGAACACGAACCAGAGCACCACGAACACCAGCAGGGGCCCCCAGAAAATCAGGAGGTACATGAACTGGTTGTCCGAAGGCTTGGTGGCCTTGAATTCATCGAGCTTGGGGGGCTCTTCCTGGCGCCAGCTGAGGATCACCTTGCCCAGATCCTGCATGGGCGGGGCGATGGTCTTGAACTTTTCGATCTGGTCACCCTTGGCGTTCTTGAAAGGAGCGCGATAGGTGCCTTCCACATCCTGGCCTGAAAGGGTCACGGTCTTGTACTTGCCTCCCACGCCTTCAGCGATGAAGGTGGAAAAGGGGATTTCCTGCACATTATTGGTCTTGGGGATCTGGATGATGGCCACGTAGACCAGCACCACGATTCCCACCCAGACCAACATGCTCTTGACGGCTGAATTCAAAATGAGCCTCCTTAAGGCCTACTGCAAAAGTCCTACGGACTTCGCAGCCTTTCAGTTTAACCCGCCATGGGAAGCAGGACTAACTTCTGATGGATGCAGGCACCACTGCAAAGGTTCATCCTTGCGGGGATCCAGGGCCCAGTGGCCGAAGCGATGGTGCCTCAGCCGCCCTGCCAGATGCCGCACCACCCATCCGCTGAGATCCCGCAGCAGCGCGGCTTCCCGCGGCCAACGCAGGCATCGGAAGGCTGCTTCCAAAGCCCATCGAAGCTCGTCTTCGCGCCAGGCCTCCATCCGCAATCGCACCGCGGGATGGCCGCCATCTTCCACTTCCCAGCGCGAGCCACGCCATGCTTCCACCAGGCGGTCCCGCCATTCGCTCAGCTCACGCACCTGCTGGTGCGTTTCCCACAGGTGCTGGTCCAGGGCCGGAGATTCCTGTCGCAGCGTTGGAAGCATGGCTCGCCAACGATTGCGAGGAGTGAAGCCGCTGAGATTGCTGGCGTCTTCGCGCCAGGGGAGGCCCTCGTTCCGCAGGTATTCGCGGAGATCTTCCCGCCGGGCTTCGATGAGGGGGGACCAGCGATGGCCCTGGCGGGCGGGCAGGGGGGTCAACGAACCGATGCCACCGCCCCGGCTGAGCCGCAGGAAAACCGTCTCGGTATGGTCTTCCAGGGTGTGGCCCGTGGCGATGAGATCGGCTCCGCTGGAGTCGGCTTCGCGGCGAAGCCAGGCCCAGCGCAACTCGCGCGCCGCGGTCTCCACCCCCAGGCGCTCTTTTTCAGCATGGGCCAGCACATCAAGGCGCGCCTCCGCCAGATCGAGATCGAAATGCCGCGCCAATTCCCGCACGAAATGGCTGTCTTGCTGGGCTTCCGCGCGCAGCTGGTGGTCCGCATGGGCCAGGGACAATTCCAGGCCCAGACTTTCCCGGAGCGAGAAGAGCAGGGACAGCAGAGCCGTGGAGTCCCCGCCGCCGGAGCAGGCCACCACCACACGCCCATTCCCTAGGCCATCGCCCCGATGGCGGATGCGGGAGAGCAGGTTGGCTTCGAATCGGTTCACGACAAGTCCAGCTTCAGTTCAATCGCTCAAGCAGTTTCAGCAGGGCCTGGGGCACAGGCTTTTCGCACCAGAGGGCCTCGGCCCACTCGCAGAGCAGGAATGAAGCATAGTGCATGGCGCGCCCTTCCACGCCCCGCCGGAAGGCGGGATGCGCGATGCGTGTGGAGGCGCTGGGGTCTGCGGAGAACTGGCTGCCGAAGGCGTCGAAGGCTGCCATGCGCGTGGTCCAGACTTCGCTCACGTCCACCACGAGATCAGGCTGGCCCGGGTTCTCCCCCGCCATCCAGGCCAAGGCTTGGGGCCGCCAGGGTTCGCCCTCGCAGGGATAGTTCTTCAGTCCGGCGTAATAAGCCGCCTCGCGGCCCAGGCGGTGGGCCCGCCGATGGTCCGGGTGGCGATCCTCGGGCGCCGGAAGAATCAGCACGACGGGTTTTAATTCCCTGAGCCTGGCCATGAGCAGCAAGCGATAGCTTTCCTCTTCAGAAAAGCGTCCATCGGGAAAACCCAACTCAAAACGCTCGGCGCCGAGAATCTTTGCCGACGCGGCGGCCTCTATGCGGCGGGTATCCGCGGTGCCCCGGGTGCCAAGATCGCCATTGGTGAGATCCAGGATTCCCGCCCGCAGCCCACGCCGGGACGCCAGCGCCAGCAATCCGCCCACATGGACTTCCGCGTCGTCTGGATGCGCGCCGATGACAAGCAGATCAAGGCCTTCGTGACTCATGCTTTCCTCCCTGCCGCACCCGCGCATCCAGGCCGTGACGGGATGGGCTTTGATTCGGGTGAGGCAGGCTCTGGATGCGCGCCTATCACCAGCAAGTCTAGGCCTTCGTGACTCATGGCTTCGCTCATGATTCCTCCACCAGGATCAGGCTTCTGTCCCCATCCATGGATTTCAACATGCGGTGGATGAGCGATTCATCTCGGAGCCAGAAAAGCCCCGGAAGCACGCGTTCCTGGGCCTTGCCAAAGGGGAAGAGCTGCTGCCGGAGACGCTCGGGGTCCATGTTGAAAGTATGCGCCGCGAGGTCCCGGATCCACCGGCGGTCCAGGCGTTCCAGGCGATGCCGCGCGCGATCCAGTTCCTTGGTGAAGCGCGCGCCGAGGACAGGGCCCCAGCTGGGCTCCGGGGGCACTGCTCCGATGGCCCGGGAGGGCGGGCTGCCTTTCGGACTGGCAAAGGTTTGCCAGTCTCCGTCCCGGAGATCATCCAGATCTGCGAGCCTTTCCGCCATCAGAACGCAGCCATGGGGCAGCACGAAGACTGAAGGCCTGGGAATGATGCGTGGAGCCGTCAACCCCACGATCTCCCACAAAGGCTCGGTCAAGCGCCAGTAGGCCCGCTCCGAAGGGCCCAGCACCGCGGCTTCCACGGGCAGCATCAATGATTGCATCAGGGGGCGCAGGGCCGCGCCGGGGCTGAGCCAGTGGTCCTTGGGACAGGCATCCACGCGCTCCAACCGTTTGCGCAGGCCCGTCTGGGGGTTCAACGAAAACCATGCGGCTTGTTGCCTTGGATCCAAGGGCAGGGGAACGTGCTCGGCTTCCAGGCGTTCCGCCGAGTGGAGGAGGTGCGCTTCCAGATCAAGGCTTCGCCAACGTTCGAGATCGCTTTGAATGGGCTCGCGCAACGCGGAGTCCGTGGGGGAGAAGGGGCGCAGGCCGAGTTTCCACAGCGGCCCGCCGAGGCCCAGGGCGTGGCTTCTCAAGGTCGGTTCTGAAGGCAACGGTACTTCACCCCAAAGCGCTTCAGCTTGCCGTTGCTGGGGAGCGCCCCAGGGCAGCCAGCCCGCGGCGGTGCCTTGAGGCGCGTCGAAGTGGAAGCGATGGCGCGTCAGACGGCCCTTCTCGATACCCACGGTGGAGGCCACCTCGGCCCGGTCGTGGTCCTCGTCCGCCATCCAATAGACCGCATCCGCGCTGAGGCGTGTCGCTTCAGCCAAAGCTGCCAGGGCCTTGGCCACAGATAGCGAGGGCGTCCAGCCGGCGCCGATCTGCTGACCCGTGACGATCACAGGCCGTGGCGATGGGGCATTCTGGGTGGGCATCTAGGAAGTCTAACCGGGGGGAATGTTTTGACAGCGCTACCCTTGAACTATGAGTAAGGAATCCGGGACTTGCGTTTACATGATCCTATTGGCTTCGGGCTTCGGGCTTCAGGCTTCGGGGTCGCGCCACCGAAAGGACCAACCACTGCGGGATGGCACTCGCCTGAGGTCTGAAGCCTGCCATGACTGAATTACTCGTCGAACCCTGGATTCCTCCGCGCCTGCCGGACCTGGCGCGGCATTCCATGGAGGTGGCGGATCGCCTGGAGGTGCGGGAACTTCGCGCCTGGCCCGAAGCCCGCAAAGGCGGCATCGGGTTCGGCCCCCTGCCGCCCTTCCTGAGTTGGCTGGGTGTGCGGGATGGCGCGTTCCATCTGGTGCTGCTCCAGGCGCGGGAAGTGGGTGCTCTGGTGCCGGGAGCCCGAACGGCCCCCATGCCGCCCCGCTGGCTGGATGAACTCGACCTGGGATCCCTGGCGCGGCCCTTGGCCCACCACCCGGCCTTCGAAAATGGCGCATCAGTCCATGTGGTGCACCTCAAGCGCGATGGCGAAGCCCAGGTGCGGAGCTATGGAGATCCCGCCCCCGACGTGATCCGGACTGTGCTGGAGAAGCTCAGCGACGTGCGGGTGTGGAGCTTCACGGACTGATGCGCAGCACCAGCTCCGTGAGCCGCTCGGCGTAGCCGGTCTCGTTGTCGTGCCAGCCAAAAATTTTCACGAAGCGCCCGCCCAGCACGCGGGTCAAAGCCGGATCCAGGATGATACTTTCGGCGCGGCCCCTGAAATCACGGCTCACGCACTCGGCAGCGGCGATGTCAACGACGCCACGCCAGCGCGGCTCCGCGGCCGCGGCCAGGAAAGCCCGGTTCAGGGCAGCCGCGTCCACATCGGATTTCAACGTGGCGGTGATGTCCACGAGGTTCACGCTGAGGAGGGGCACGCGCAGCGCTGAACCGCTGAAACCCGGTGTCAGACCGGGCATAGCCTTGTGCAGCGCGCCGAAGGCCGAGGACGTGGTGGGAATGATGCTCTGAAAAGCGTGGCGGGCCCGGCGGAGATCCTTGTGGGGCGCGTCCGCGAGGCGCTGATCGTTGGTCGCCACGTGGACCGTGCTCATGCCCGCGGCTACGATGCCGAAAGCCTCTTGCAGCACCTGCAGCATCGGCGCGGTGGCGTGGGCGGTGCAGCTGGCGTTGCTGATGACCTGATGGAGCGAGAGGTCCAGCGCCTCGAAATTGACGGGAGCGATGATGGTGATGTCCGCATCCGGGCTGGGGGCTGAGATGATGACGCGCCGCACACCGCCCTTGAGATGCCGCGCGGCCATCGCCCGCTGGGTGAAGCGGCCCGAGGCTTCCACCACGAGGGTCGCGCCGCAGCTTTCGAACGGGATGCCGCCTGGGTCCGTTGCATGGAACAGCGGCACTTCCAGGTCGCCAATGCGGAGCCAGTCCTGGCCATGGCGCGTCACTCCCGAAACCCCCGAAGGGCTCGGGCCATGGATGGAATCGTGGCGCAGCAGATGCACGAGGGTTTGCAGCTCCGCCGGGTCATTCAAGGCGCCCAGGCGCGCGGGCGCAGCCGCGGCCAGACGCCGCACCAGCAGCCTTCCGATACGCCCCAGGCCGTTGATTCCGATCATGCGCCCGTCACGTCCTCAAAGCTTGTTCATGACGTGCAGACAGAGATCCATGAGCCGCGCGGAATAGCCCCACTCGTTGTCGTACCATCCGAAGACCTTCACCATGCGGGGTCCCAGGGCCTTGGTGAGGTAGGGGTCGAAGCTGCAGCTGGCTGGATTTCCGATGAAATCCGCGCTGACCAGTTCTTCTTCCAGGTAGTCCAGGTAGGGGGCCAGGGGCCCTTCCAGGCTGGCGGCCTTGAAGGCCGCGTTCACGGCCTCCTTGGACGCGTCGGACTTCAGGGCCGCGGTGAGATCCGTGAGGCTCACATCGGCGGTGGGCACCCTCACGGAAATGCCGTCCAGCTTGCCCTTGAGGTGGGGCAGCACCAGGCCGATGGCTTTGGCCGCGCCAGTGCTGGTGGGGATCATGGAGAGCGCCGCGGCCCGGGCCCGCCGGAGATCCTTGTGGGGCAGGTCGAGAATGCGCTGATCGTTGGTGTAGCTGTGGACGGTGGTCATGAGGCCGAACTCGACACCGAAAGCCTGGTCAAGCACCTGGACCATGGGGGCCAGGCAGTTGGTAGTGCAGCTGGCATTGGAAAGCACGGTCTCTCTGGCCAGATCCAATCCGGATTCGTTGATGCCCATGACCACCGTGCGGTCCGCGTCATCCGCTGGCGCGCTGATGATGACGTGGCTCACGCTGCCCTGGATGTGGGCGGAAGCTGATTTTTTCTTCGTGAAGAGGCCCGTGCATTCCAGCACCACCTGGGCGCCGAGAGTTCCGAAGGGGAGAGCTTGGGGATCCTTTTCCGCATACACGCGGATGCGCTTCCCATCCAGCACCAGAAAATCGCCATCCGCGGCCACGGGAAAATCCGCGGTGCCGTGCACCGAGTCGTGCTTCATCAGATGCGCCAGCGTGATGGCGTCGGTGAGATCGTTCACCGCCACCACCTGCACATGGGGATTCTTGATCAGGAGCCGCAGGACCAGACGACCGATCCGGCCTAGGCCGTTGATGGCGAGTTTCTTCATTCCAGCCTCCAGGCTTGAAGCCTTTCAGCGTACTCCACTCGCGGCTGGATTTTAAACTAGGCGAGGTGACCGGGCGGTCCCCCTCGTTCATGACCAGGGTTCGAACTCAGCTCGCCATGGTCACGCGGTGCAACCGTACCGGGGGCGCTTCCAGCTTCTTGGAAAAGGTGTTCCGATGAATGCCGAGATGCCGCGCGGCCGCGCTCTGGTTTCCCTGATGCGAGCTGAGCACTTCTTCTAGATAGGCTCGCTCGAATTCCCGCTTGGCCATCTCCAAAGGGATGCCCTTGCGCACCATTTCTGCCACGAGGTTCCGCAGCTGTTCACGCATTCCAGTACTCCACAATTAGAAGAGTCCAAGGTTGTAGCACTGCTCGAAGGCCAATGCCTAGTCCATTTTTTTCATGGGCCGGCTGCTTTGAAGGCCCGCCGTGTGGAAAACACTGTGGAATACTTGTGGATTGAAAGGCCATGCCCGTGCGCAAAACCAAGATCGTCATCACAATGGGGCCAGCGCTTCAGGATTCCGCCAAGCTGCGGGAAATATTGTTGGAGGCTGATGCGGTGCGTTTCAACGCCAGCCACGGCGATCCTGAATCCAGGGCCAAAGTGCTTTCCGAGGTGCGAGCCACCGCCCAGGAATTGGGACGCCACATCCCGATCTTTTTAGACCTCCAGGGCCCCAAGTGGCGCATCGGGCTGCTCCCAAAACCCCTGCTGCTGGAGGTGGGCAGCGTGGGTGTATTACATGCCCCTGAAACTCCCGCACCCACTGGATTCGCGTGGGCCGCGCCGCTCCCGCACCCGGAACTTTTCCAAGCAGCCAAACCCGGGCAAATCTGGCTATTGGATGATGGCGCGCTGGGCCTG
>JAJYMZ010000255.1 GCA_021786615.1 Acidobacteriota bacterium | reverse complement strand
GGTCTCCCTTGAACCGGTCTCTTTGGTCGGGGCGAGAGGATTCGAACCTCCGACCTCTCGGTCCCGAACCGAGCGCTCTACCAGGCTGAGCCACGCCCCGAATGATTCCTGATGCTAGTTGGTTCTGGAGGCTTCGTCCACTGCTGATTCTATGCGTGCGGCTTCTGCAGGCGGGTGAGCACTTCGGCGAAGGCATTCTTGGGCTTGGGCGGGGGCGGGATGGATCGCTCGGGTGGATTCGTGGGCACCAATTCGATGCGCGTGAATCGAAGGCCCGTGAAGCGTTGGAGGCGTTCCTTCAACTGGGGCCAGATGGCCTCGGCGGCAATGCGAAGGCTGGGGATCATGGCCAGGTCCCAGGCGCCGATCACCAGGCGGCCTTGCACAAATCGCAGGAAGACCGTATGGCGCAGGAGGGATGGACCCACCGTGAGACTCCAGGCGCGGCGGATCTTGGCTTCGGCGTGGAGGTTGGCGGCTGCCAGCTTGGCGCCGCGCAAGCCGGCTTCGGCGATGGAGCGCATGGGCCGGACCTCGCTCATGGCTTCCATCGCGGGGGAGGCAGCGGGGCGCAGGCCCGCTGGCCATTGAGCAGGATCGGGCTGGCGAGGGTGGGCACCATCACGCGGCTGTCCTCATCGTAAAGGGGCTGGATGAGCTGGTGCAGATGGCCCGCCTGCCTGAACAAGGCGTCGTCCACGGTGCGCACGCGACTGGCGGGAATGGCATCCTGCTCACAGAAAGCCAGGACGTCATCCACATCCCGCAGCGCAAGGGCGGCAGTGATGGATTCGATAAGGCTAGCGCGGTCCGCGACGCGGCCGCAGTTCTTGCGCCATTGGGGATGGCTGTCCAGATCCAATCCCAGCATGAGGGCGAGCACTTCGAATTGGCGGTCGCTGCCCACACCGATGGCCACCTCGCCATCCCGGCAAGGGAAGGTCTGGTAGGGCACGATCTGCGGATGGGCGTTGCCGAACCGCTGGGGCGCCTGGCCCGTCATGAGGGTTCCCGCGCCCACGTTCACCAGGCCAGCGAGGGCGGCCTCCATGAGGGGGACTTCCACGTGCATCGCTTCCCCCGTGCGCTCCCGGTGCAGCAGCGCTGCCTGGATGCCGTTGGCGCAATAGAGCGAAGCCAGCACGTCCACGAGGGCCACGCCCACCTTCATGGGGCGGCCGTCCGCTTCACCGGTGATGCTCATCCAGCCGCTTTCCGCCTGGAGGATGAAATCATAGCCGGGCCGCCTGGAGTTGCTGACATCGCTGGCGAATCCGCGGATGCTGGCGAGGATCAGTTTCGGAAATTTCGAGTGCAGCGCTTTCCAGCCGAGACCCAAGCGATCCGCGGAATCCGGCAGGAAATTCTCCACCATCACGTCGGCATCCTTCAGCAATTCGAACAGCCGCGCCTTGCCTGCATCTGAGTGAAGGTCCATGGCCTCGGTGGTCTTGCCGCGGTTGCAGCAACGGAAATAAGCGCTCTCATCCCCGTCAAAAGGCGGGCCCCATCCGCGGGTGGCGTCCCCTTCCGGGGGCTCCACCTTGTGCACGTCCGCCCCAAGGTCCGCCAGCAACTGCGTGGCGAAGGGCCCGGCAAGAATGCGGGACAAGTCAATGATGCGGAATTTATGGAGTGGCTTGGGCATGGGGGCCTGGAATAAGGATTTTCGATTGACGATTTTCGATTGCAGTGTCCGGATCGGTGGAAATGGTGGTTCCAGGATCTAGAACACTGGACTTGGATTCTTCAGGTTAGCGGGCCTTTCATCAACCGGCCTAGCAAGGATCAAGGTCCCATTTGCAATTTACGATTGGCGATTGTCGCCTGGCGGTTGGGCACACCAATCTCCCGCTGGGCCTCAATCGAAAAACGGAAATCGGAAATCGGAAATCCAGGCAAGTCAACCCGCCCATATCGGATGACGAGGTTGAATCCTCTGCGCTATCATGTCCGGTCGCGCTGATCTGGGAAGCGCCGGTACTGGACCTACAGCTCTCCGGATCCTTGCGAATTTTCAAGCGAAAGTTCTAGGAGACACCCGTGGAGTCAGTGCTGGACCGAATCGCCCATGAATTGAAGCTGCCCCGCGCGGGCGTGGCCTCTGTCCTAGCGCTGCTGGATGAAGGCAATACCGTGCCCTTCATCGCGCGCTATCGCAAGGAGGCCCATGGCTCCCTCAACGATGAAGCCATCCACGCCATCGAGGACCGGGCCTCCTATTACAAGGACCTGCTGGAACGCCGCGCCGCGGTGCTCAAATCCATAGGCGACCAAGGCAGGCTCACTGATGAGCTGAAAGCCAAGATCGAAGCCGCCTGGGTCAAAGCGGAGCTGGAGGATCTCTATCTTCCTTTCAAACCCAAGAAGAAAACAAAAGCCTCTGTCGCCCGGGAACGGGGGCTGGAGCCTTTGCTGGACGCTCTGCTGGCGGACACCAGCGGCGCTGATCCCCTGCTGCTGGCGGCGCCCTTCGTGAAGGAGGGTGAAGAAGGGATCAGCCTCCCCAGCGAATGCGTGGAAGGGGCGGGCCATATCCTGGCGGAGCGCCTCGCGGAAGACGCGGCCATCCGCGCCTGGCTGCGCCAGGTGTTCCACGAGACCGGGGTGCTGGTGAGTTTCATCCGCGACGAGAAAAAGGAAGGCAAGGAAGCCCTGCGCTTCAGGCCTTACTTTGATTTCAAGGAGGCCATCCGGAAGATCCCGTCCCACCGCCTGCTGGCCCTGCGGCGGGGCGAGAAGGAAGACATCCTGAACGTGAAATTGGCGGTGGATCGCGAGAATCTGGTGAGTCAGTTATTGACAAAAATTCCCTGCGACCCGGCGTCGGGCTACTTGCGATTTCTCCGCGATGTGGCCCAGGATGCCTATGATCGGCTGCTGGCGCCCTCCATCGAGGTGGACGTCCGCATCGAGGCCAAAAAGAAGGCCGATGTGGAGGCCATCAAGGTTTTTCAGAACAACCTCGATCATCTGCTGCTGGCGCCGCCCGCGGGCCAGGTCTGCACCTTGGGGGTGGACCCCGGCATCCGCACGGGCTGCAAGCTGGCGGTGATCAACCGCCTGGGCGCCTTCATGGAGACCGCCACCATCTATCCGCTGGAACCCAAGCGGGACATTGATGGATCAAGGGCCATCCTGGAGCAGCTCGCCACGAAATATCCTTTGGAATCCATCGTGGTGGGGAATGGCACCGGCGGCCGGGAAGTGGAATTGTTTCTCAAGGACTGGCTGAAGGAAACGGATCGCGCCTACATCACCTGCGTGGCCGTGAGCGAGGCCGGCGCGTCGGTTTACAGCGCCAGCCCCGTGGCCCGGGAGGAATTCCCCGAACTGGATGTCACCGTGCGCGGCGCCATCAGCATCGCCCGGCGCTTCCAGGATCCCCTCGCCGAGCTGGTGAAGGTGGAACCCAAAAGCATCGGCGTGGGCCAGTACCAGCACGACGTGAACCAGACGGCGCTGAAAAAAGGCCTGGACGACGTGGCGGAATCTTGCGTGAACCGCG
>JAJYMZ010000290.1 GCA_021786615.1 Acidobacteriota bacterium | reverse complement strand
TGAAGCGCTTGTGAAGCGCGATTGGAAGGGCGTAGACGAAGGCGCCCGGTGGATTTATGAAGATCTGCGCCCTCACAACGAGGCCGAAGAGCGCGAACTTTTTCCTATCCTGGAAGAGATCGGCGCCGATTCCCTGTACGACAGGCTCCAGGAAGATCACCGCCTGATGTGGGACATGACGCTCCAGCTCCTGGTGCAGATCGTGGATGGGCAGGCCGCCAATGGGGACCAGGTCCTCCTGTTGGGCCAGAAACTGGTGGACCTGATCCGCGAGCACATTGACGCGGAAGAGCAATTGATGCTCCCCCTGCTCAAGGGCAAGTCGCTGTACTGGTCCGATGATGAAACCGCCGAGGGCTACCTGATCCTGGAGAAGAAGCTCATCGCCCCGGAGACCTGGTCCTTCATCGTGCAGGCGCCCATGGTGGCCCGGGGACGCAAGCCCGGCCAGTTCTTCATGGTGGCGCCCTTCCCGGAAAGCGAGCGCATCCCGCTCACCCTGGCCGGTGGCGATGCCCGCCGCGGCTACATCCACTTCATCATGGTGGAGGTCGGCGCCACCACCAAGGCCATGGGCCGCCTCAGCGCCGGCGACCGCCTTTATGCCGTGGCCGGGCCCATGGGCAAGCCCACTGAGCTGGTGGAAGAAGGCACCATCATTCTGATGGCCGGCGGTTATGGTTCCGCCGCCATCCTGCCCGCCGCGGAACACCTCCACGCAGCCGGGCGCCGGGTCATCACGATCCTGGGCGGCCGCAGCGCGGAGCGCGTCCTGCTGGCGGAAGAGCTGGGCGCGGCCAGCACAGAATTGATCCTCACCACGGACGATGGCACCTTGGGCCGGAAGGGCCTGGTGACGGACGTGCTGCAGGAAGTGCTCGAGCGCGAGCCCATCGCCGAAGTGGTGGCCGTGGGCCCGATGCCCATGATGCGGGCCGTGGCCGCCATGACGAAGCCCAAAGGAGTCTTCACCCTGGTGAGCCTCAACGCGCTGATGGTGGATGGCACGGGCATGTGCGGCGGCTGCCGGGTGTCGGTGGGCGGTGAAACCAAATTCGCCTGCTTCGATGGCCCGGACTTCGACGCCCACAAGGTGGACTTCGACATGCTGCGCAATCGCCAGAGCTGGTACAAGGAGGCCGAACAAACGGTCTGCAATCCCGAGGACTGCAAGATCGGCCGGCACCCGGCCACGGGCACCGTGGACTACGAAGCCATGCTGAACGACGCCGTGACGGAGCTCGACTGGCGCAACCTGGATCTGAAGACCCTCAAACCCAGCCAGAAGATGAAAATCCCGCGCCAGGAGATGGCCTGCCAGCCCGCTGTCATGCGCGTATGCAATTTTGATGAAGTGAGCCTGGGTTTAAGCGCGGAGCAGGCCCAGCTCGAAGCCGCCCGCTGCCTCATGTGCAAGCATCCCACCTGCATCGAGGGCTGCCCCGTGAGCATCGACATCCCGGCTTTCCTTCAGGAAATCGTCAACGGCTCGCCCCAGGACGCGGCGCGCATCATCAAGAAATCTTCCAGTCTGGGCTCCGTGTGCGGTCGTGTGTGCCCCCAGGAAAAACAATGCGAAGCCAAGTGCGTGGTGGGCATCAAGGGGGAGTCCGTTTCCATCGGGCGCCTGGAGCGCTTCGCCGCGGACTCTATGCTGGGCTCCGATGAATTGCCGCCCGTGGAACCCGCAACCGGCAAGAAAGTGGCGGTGATCGGCGCCGGTCCCTCGGGTCTGACGGTGGCGGGCGAGCTGGCCAAGAAGGGCCACCAGGTCACGGTCTACGATGCCTTCCACAAGCCCGGCGGCGTGATGCTCTATGGCATCCCTGAGTTCCGGCTGCCCAATGCCATCGTGGATCAGGAAGTGGGAACGCTGCGCCGCATTGGCGTGAAGTTCGTCATGAATACGCTGGTCGGGCGCAGCATCACCCTGTCGGAATTGCGGACGGAGAACGACGCGGTGTTCATGGGCACAGGCGCCGGGCTGCCCAGCATGATGGGCGTTCCAGGTGAAGAATACAAAGGAGTTTACACCGCCAATGAATTCCTGACACGCATCAACCTGATGCGCGCGGACCTGTTCCCCACCCACACCACGCCCGTGACCGTCGGCAAGAACGTGATCATCGTGGGCTGTGGCAATACCGCCATGGACGCGGCCCGCGCCGCCAAGCGCATGGGCGCGGAGCATGTCCATGTGGTCTATCGGCGCACCATCAAGGAATCCACCGCCCGCAAGGAGGAAATGGAGCACGCCCAGGAAGAGGGCGTCGAATTCCACTGGCTCACCACACCCGTCCAGTTGATGGGCAACGAAAAGGGCTGGCTCACGGATGCGGTGTGCGCCGTGATGGAACTCACTGAACCAGGCCCCGACGGACGCCGTGGCGTGCGCATGACCGATGAGCGGGTCACCATTCCCTGCGATACGCTCATCGTCGCGCTGGGCTTCGCCGTGAACCCCCTGCTGGCCCGGACCGAGGCAGGCCTGCGCACGCTCAAGGGCGGCGTGGTGGTGGTGGATGAAACCACCGGCGAAACCACGGTTCCAGGCGTCTATGCCGGTGGCGATGTCATCACCGGCGGCGCCACGGTGATCCTAGCCATGGGCCAGGGCCGCCGCGCTGCCGCCGCCATGCACGAGAGAATCATGGCGGAGTGAAGGGATGCACAAACCGCCCTCAGGCCTTGGCCCGGGCAAGGTATTTACGAAGTGCTTTCTCAGTCTCAGGGCGGGCCAGGCCCGCCTGTTTGGCGACGGCTACGGCTTCTTCGGATTCCATGTGCGCGTCCAGGATCATCCAGGCGCAGGCGGCCGCCGCGGCCCGGTTTCCGTCCCCGCAATGGATGAGCACCCGCGCATCCGCGGGGAACCCAGTCAGCACCATGCGGAACAAATCGAAATCATCCTTCGAGGGGGCGCGGCCGATGGCCACCCGGCAATAGGAGATCTCAGCGCCACTCACGGCCAAGCCTTCCCATTGGCTGTCAAATCCGGCTTCGCCATCCTGCCGAAGATTGATGACATGGGTGATTTTCGCGGCCTTCATGGCTGTGATGATCTCGGTTGTCATGGGTCCATTGAGAACAAAAGTGCCGGGGCGCACCTCCATGGCCCCCGGAATTCCATGGCTGGGCGCCGCCCAAATAATAGCTGGGATCAGAAGGAGGTTGAGCATAGGCACCTCCGCGCTGCGTCGCGAGTTTCAAGGAACTCCGACACCCATAAAGATCGGTTTTCAGGTAAAAATAGATAGGGCTTGCCCCTTGAATTTGCCCAATGTCACAAGCGGCGGCCTGGTCTTAAACCTGCGCCCTGGCCATCAGCAGCTTTCGCGTATAGGGGATCAGTCCACCAGCATCCATGATGCCTTTGCGGGCGGCGGGGAGTTTCACCTGGCCGAAGGCTTGATCCGTGGTCAGGTTTAAAACTCGATCTCCGGTGATCTGCAATTCATCACCCTCGCTGGCTTCGATGCCTGGGCAGAGCACCACTTGCAGCCCTAAGTTGATGCTGTTTTGCAGG
>JAJYMZ010000196.1 GCA_021786615.1 Acidobacteriota bacterium | reverse complement strand
TATGATCATCTCGGTCGGCTACCGGGTGAAAAGCGTGGTGGCCACCCGCTTCCGGATATGGGCCACCCAGCGGCTGCGGGAATACATCGTCAAAGGCTTCGTCCTCGACGATGATCGCCTGAAAAATCCTGACCAGCCTTTCGATTATTTTGAAGAGCTGACGCGGCGGATTCAAGACATCCGCACCTCCGAGCGGCGGTTCTACCAGAAAATCACGGACATCTACGCCACCAGCCTGGATTACGACCCCACGCAAGAGATCAGCATTGGTTTCTTCAAAACGGTTCAGAACAAGGTGCATTGGGCAATCACTGGGCAGACCGCCGCGGAGATTGTCCACGACCGAGTGAACGCCACCAAACCCAACCTGGGGCTGACCAACTGGCGTGGTCCGGTGGTGCGCAAGCAGGATGTGTCCATCGCCAAGAACTACCTCACCGAACCGGAACTGGCGGCGCTCAACAATCTGGTGGAGCAATACCTCGTGTTCGCCGAAGGCCAGGCCCTGCGTCGCGTGCCCATGCACATGGCGGATTGGGTCACGAAGCTGAATGGCTTCCTGACCCTCAACGAGCGCGACATTCTCACCCACGCGGGGCGCATCTCCCATGAAACCGCTCAGGCCAAGGCCGAGTTGGAATATGAAAAGTTCAGGGCCTTGAATGACACAGGGCCTCGCCCAGTGGACGCTGACTTTGAGCGGGCCACCCAGACGCTACCGATTAGACAACCCAAGAAACACATCAGCCGAAAAAAGCCATGAACGAAGCCGAAACCCGCGCCGAGCACATCGATCCCGCCCTCAAGGCGGCGGGCTGGGGCGTGGTGGAGGGCAGCCGCATCCTGCGGGAATACGGCATCACGCAAGGACGGCTCCAGGGGGGCGGCAAGCGGGCCAAGGCCGAAATCGCGGACTATGTGCTGGTCTACCGGAACACCAAGCTGGCTGTGGTCGAGGCCAAAGCCTGGGACAAGCCCTGCGGCGAAGGCGTCATGCAGGCCAAGAACTACGCCCTCAAGCTGGCTACCCGGTACGCCTACGCCAGCAACGGGCAGGCCATTTACGGCATGGACCTGGCCACGGCGACCGAAGGCGATGTGGCCGCCTTCCCTAGCCCGGATGAGCTGTGGAACCGGACCTTTGCCAAGGCGAACGCCTGGCGGGACCGCTTCGCCGCGATCCCCCATGAGGACAAGGGCGGCTCGCACCCGGCCCGCTACTACCAGGACACCGCCATACAGCGGGTGCTGGAGGCCTTGGCGGGCGGGCAATCGCGCATCCTGTTGACCCTGGCCACTGGAACCGGGAAGACCTTCATCGCGTTCCAGATCGCCTGGAAGCTGTTCCAGAGCCGCTGGAACCTGAGTTTCGAGCCCACCCGGCGGCCCCGCATCCTCTTCCTGGCGGACCGCAATATCCTGGCGGACCAAGCCTACAACGCCTTCTCGGCTTTCCCGGAGGATGCGCTGGTCCGCATCGCGCCGGACGAGATCAAGAAAAAGGGCAAGGTCCCGAAGAACGGCAGCATCTTCTTCACCATCTTCCAGACCTTCCTGTGCGGGCCGGGCGACTCGCCCTACTTCGGGGACTATCCGCCGGACTTCTTCGATTTCATCGTGATCGACGAGTGCCACCGGGGCGGAGCCAACGACGAGGGCACCTGGCGCGGCATCCTGGATTACTTCGCGCCTGCGGTGCAACTGGGTTTGACCGCCACGCCCAAACGTCAGGACAACGTCGACACCTATAAATATTTCGGGGAGCCGGTGTACGTCTATTCGCTGAAGGAGGGCATCAACGATGGCTTTCTGACGCCCTTCAAGGTGCGGCAGGTTTCCACGACGCTGGATGAATATGTCTACACGCCGGACGATGAATTGCTCGAAGGCGTGGCGGAAGAAGGCAGGCTCTACACGGAAGATGACTTCAACCAGATCATCGAGATCAAGCAGCGCGAAGCCTACCGGGTGAACGTGTTCCTGGGTTCCATCGACCAAAATGAGAAAGCACTGGTCTTCTGTGCCAATCAGGCCCATGCAGCGACCATCCGCGACATGATCAACCAGCAGGCGACCAGCAAGAACCCGTTTTACTGTGTGCGGGTCACCGCCAATGATGCCGGGCTGGGGGAGCAGTACCTGAGGGAGTTCCAGGACAACGAGAAGACCATTCCAACCATCCTGACCACATCGCAGAAGCTCTCGACGGGTGTGGACGCCCGGAACGTGCGGCACATCGTGCTGCTGCGGCCGATCAAATCCATCATCGAGTTCAAGCAGATCATCGGCCGTGGCACACGGCTCTTCGATGGCAAGGACTACTTCACGATCCACGACTTCGTGCAGGCCCACCATCACTTCAGCGATCCCGAGTGGGACGGCGAACCCGAGGACAACACCACCGAGGGAAACGGCGGCAGCCGAACCGTGAAGGAAGGTTGCGAGCCGGAGCCACGACCAGACGACGAGGGCGCCGATAAGAAAACCAAGACCCGCATCAAGCTGGCCGATGGGAAGGAGCGCACCCTCCAGCACATGGTGGCCACCACCTTCTGGAGCGCCGATGGACGGCCCATGTCCGCCGCGCAGTTCCTGGAAAGCCTATTCGGAGCCCTGCCGGAGTTTTTCAAGAACGAAGCCGAACTCCGGGCCATCTGGAGCCAGCCGGACACGCGGAAGGCCTTCCTGGCGGGCCTGGCTGACAAGGGATACGGCAAGGACACCCTGGGCGAGATGCAGAAGGTCATCGACGCCGAGAATAGCGACCTGTACGACGTGCTGGCCTACGTGGCCTTCGCGCTGCACCCCGTCACCCGCGAAGAACGCGCAGGCAAAGCCAAGATCGAGATCCACGCCCACTTCAACGACAAGCAGCAGGCCTTCCTGGACTTCGTTCTTGCCCAGTATGTGAAGGAAGGCGTGGAGGAACTGGATCAGGAGAAGCTATCTCCCCTCTTGAAGCTGCGATACCACGATGCCCTGTCCGATGCCGTGGCCGATCTGGGGAGTGTGGATCAGATCAGGGACGTGTTTATTGGGTTTCAGAAGTATCTGTACGAAGCGGCGGGATGAATCCTTCGTCCTTCGAATGGACCGCCCCCCAACTTGAGAAGGACGATCTTACCGATTTCGGCTTCATGACTGCCATCACCTGCATGTAATCTGTCAAGATCTAGGATTAAAGCACTTAATTCATTTTTAGGTACAATCGGGTGTACTTATGGTTATTGGGTGTAATCGGGTGTACTATTGGTTCTATGCTCCAAACCAACACCATCCACATCACCCCCGAAATCCTCTCCCTCGTCGCCAAGATTGACGAATTCAAGGGCGCGTGGCGGGCCCTGGGCACACTGGCGCCGGATCGTCTCTCGGCCCTGCGGCGCGTGGCGACGATCGAGAGCATTGGCTCCTCCACGCGCATCGAGGGCAGCAAGCTGTCCGACCGCGAAGTCGAGCGCTTGCTGTCGAACCTGCAGATCAAGACCTTCACCACACGGGATGAGCAGGAAGTCGCGGGCTACGCCGAGGCGATGGAGTTGGTGTTTGCGTCCTGGCAGGACATCCCCCCCACCGAGAACCATATCAAGCAGCTCCATCGCGACCTGCTGATCCACAGCGAAAAGGACGCGTGGCATCGCGGCAACTACAAAACCACCTCCAACAGCGTCGCGGCCTTCGACGAGAACGGCGCCCAGCTCGGCATCGTGTTCGAGACGGCCACGCCCTTCGACACGCCCCGCCTGATGACCGAGTTGGTGGCCTGGATGCGGGAGGAACGCCGTGACGCGCGCCTGCACCCGCTGCTGGTCATCGGCGTGTGGGTGATCGTCTTCCTGGAAATCCACCCATTCCAGGATGGCAACGGACGGCTCAGCCGCGTGCTGACCACGCTGTTGCTCTTGCAGGCAGGCTATGCGTACGTACCCTTCAGCTCGCTGGAAAGCGTCATCGAGCAAAACAAGGAGGCCTACTATCTCGCGCTGCGGCAGACCCAAGGGACCATCCGAACCCAGACGCCCGACTGGCAACCTTGGCTGGTGTTTTTTCTGCGCTCGTTGGCCGAGCAGGTGCGGCGCCTCAACCAGAAAGTCGAACGCGAAAAAGCGGTGCTCGCGCCGCTGCCGGAGCTGTCCTTGCAGATCATCGAGTTCGCCCGCGAACACGGGCGCGTCACCATGGGCAACATCATCCGGCTGACGGGCGCAAGCCGCAACACACTGAAGCAACATTTCCGCGCGCTGGTGGAAAAGGGCCACCTCATCCAACGCGGCGGCGGCCGAGGCGTCTGGTACGAGCTGCGGTAGCGCTGTATCCAGAGCGATCGCCAGCGCCGCCATTGAAACTCGCGATAGGCTTAAACAAATTCCCAAGCGGGAGACAACCCCATGAACCGATCTGTTCTTGCAGCAGCCCTGTGTGCAACCTTGTCATTGAGCACCTTCGCCTCGGACCAATCCGGCGAGATCGCCGCCGCCACCGCGAAGATCCTGCCTCAGGTCATCCAGTGGCGGCGGCATATCCATCAACATCCGGAATTGTCCAACCGGGAATTCAACACTTCCAAACTCGTTGCTGAGCAACTACGGAGCCTTGGGTTTGAGGTCCGCACCGGTATCGCCAAAACGGGCGTGGTCGGCATATTGAAGGGCGGCCAGCCGGGGCCCGTGGTCGCGCTGCGGGCCGACATGGACGCGCTGCCGGTGAGCGAGCGGGTGGAGGTGCCGTTCAAATCGGTCGAAAAAGCCGAATACAACGGCCAGAGGGTGGGCGTGATGCACGCCTGCGGACACGATTCCCACGTCGCGATGCTGCTGGGCACGGCCGAGGTGCTGGCTGGCATGAAGGACCGGATCAGAGGCACCGTGGTGTTCATCTTCCAGCCAGCAGAGGAAGGGCCGCCAGAGGGTGAGGACGGCGGCGCCGAGGTGATGGTGAAAGAAGGCGTGATGGACCATCCCAAAATTGACGCCATTTTCGGCATCCATATCAACGCCCAGCTCGAGATCGGCAAGATCGGATACAAATCAGGCGCGGCGATGGCGTCGAGCGACTGGTTCACCATCAAGGTGAAGGGCAAGCAGACCCACGGAGCCTACCCGTGGCTTGGCATTGATCCCATCGCGGTGGCTTCGCAGATCTACATCGGCCTCCAGATGATCGTCGCGCGCGAATCGGAACTGACAAAAGCACCCGTGATCATCACCATCGGCAAGATCCACAGCGGCGTCCGCGAGAACATCATTCCCGAAGAGCTGACCATGGCCGGAACCATCCGCACGCTGGACTCTAGAATGCAGAAAGAGGTTCATGACAAGATCCGCCGGACGGCCACGAAGATCGCTGAAAGCATGGGCGCGACGGCCGAGGTGGCGATCAAGACTGAGACGTTGGTGACTTACAACACGCCGGAATTGGTCAAACAGATGCTGCCGTCCCTGGAGAAGGCAGCGGGCAAGGAAAACGTCATTGAGAAAGAATGGGTGACCGGCGCCGAGGATTTCTCGTATTACGGCACCAAGGCGCCAGCGTTCTATTTTGTCGTGGGCGGAATGCCGAAAGGCAAAAACGTGAAAGATACGGCCCCTCATCACACGCCGGATTTCTACATTGACGACAGCCGCCTCGACGTGGGCATCAAGGCCTTCAGCAACATCGTTTTCGACTATTCGAAGTAGAAAAGGGCGGACGCGAAACCAGCCGAACCCCAGCCAACCCTCATCACCGCTCCACGAATCCGTCCGCGAAGTCAATGACGGTCACCACCTTGTAATCGCGATGGGGCGCAGAACCCACACCGGCCTGTCGCAAATCCGGATTGAAGATGTTGCGGCGATGCCCCCGCCCAGGCACCCCGTCATCCACCAGGAGCTGGATCACCACATTGCGCGCGTCCTCTTCCAGGGTGCTGATGTTTTCGGCGATGAGTCCCTGCCAGGCGCCCAGACGGTTCAGGCGGTCGGAAAGGCGGCTGCCGTCGGCGCTGATGTGAGCGATCCTGCCGCGGGGGCCGATGTCCCAGGCGTGCAGCCGGGCCGCGCGGGCCAACCCCTCATTGAAGCGCAAGGGCCTCACCGGCGTTACGGTTTCCAGGAAGGAGACGGCCTCGTCCAAGGCCGCCACGCCTTCCCGGGTGCGAAGCGCCACCCGCCCCGGGCGTTTCCAGAGTCTTCCCTCGAAGCAGTCCCTCAGTTCTCGCAGCTGTTTCGCGTAGGCCTTGGGGCGTACCCGAGCATCGTTCATCTCCTGCACCACCGCCCGCTCGAAGGCCGTGGCCTTCCCGGGCGCGGGAGCCGTCTCCTGGGCCGGAAGCAACAAGGACGCAAAGAACAGCGCAGCGATCCTCATGGGCACCTCAGAGAAGGTTCTAAGAATAAGCGCATCCCCGGAGGACAGTCATGCAACCGGCGAAAGAGGGGCCCCTGTGGCTATGCCGCCGCCCCTGCCTCCAGCCCCGCATGCGGTCCAGATGCTCAGCGCTGATGCCACGGCGCCCGACCCATGCGCGGGACGCGGTATCCTCACTTTCAGTTGAGGATCCTTTTGATGCGTCTCCTGCCCGCCCTCGCCATCGCCTGCCTCGCCCTGCTCACGGCCTGCCAAACCGCGCCGGTCGCAGTTCCCCGGCCCGTTCAGGGGCCCCCACCCAAGCCCAGGATCGCCCTTGTCCTGGGCGGCGGCGCGGCGCGGGGTTTCGCCCACGTGGGCGTCATCCGGGCGCTGGAACAGGAGAAGATCCCCATTGATATGGTGGTGGGCACTAGTGTTGGCGGCCTCATTGGCGCGATCTACGCCGCGGATGCCAACAGCTTCAATCTCGAATGGACCGCCTTCCAGCTTGAGAAGGAGGATCTCTTCGACTTCGGGATCATGAATGCGGTGGTAGGCATGGGGTTCGCAAAGGGGGACAAGCTCGAAGCCTGGGTGAAGAACCATATCAAGATCGCTTTAATCGAGAACATGAAGATCCCTTTCGCCGCCGTGGCCACAGATCTCAACTGGGGCCAGGAAGTCGTGCTCGATAAAGGCTCCGTGGCCCGCGCCATCAGAGCCAGCGCGGCGATCCCGGGCGTGTTCCAGCCAGTCTTGCATCAGGGGAAGATCCTGGTGGATGGCGGCGTCACGGACAATATCCCCATTTCCGTGGCCAAGGCCAAAGGCGCGGACATCGTCATCGCCGTGGACATCAGCGCGAATATCGGAAATACGAACATCACCAACCTTGTGGGCGTCACGCTGCAGGCCACGAACATCATGTTCGCCCGCAATGTCGAGCACTCGAAGAAAGATGCCGATGTCCTCATCACGCCCCTCGGCATCGGCGATGTGGGGATGCTGGACTTCACGCAGAAGAAACGCTGTATGCAGGCGGGCATCGAGGCCACTCAAAAGGCCATGCCGAGTATCCGCAAGGCCATCGAGGATTGGGTCGCGGCCCACACGAAGCCTGTCGTCCAAGCGCGCTAAATCCCCGTTAAGCTATAGTTTTGGCTACCCTTCATGCGCACTCATCCTGGCAACGTCTTCGTGATCTCCGCCCCTTCGGGGACGGGCAAATCCACGCTGGCCAACCGGCTGGTGGCCTCCCTCGACAACTTCATCTTTTCCATTTCCACCACCACCCGCCCCGCGCGGCCCGGCGAGCTAAACGGCAAGGAATACTTTTTCGTGGATGACGCCACCTTCGACCAGATGGTGAATGAAGACGGCTTCATCGAATGGGTGCAGGTCTATGGCAACCGCTACGGAACCGGCCGCAAGTGGCTCCAGGGCGTCCTGGATTCGGGCAAGGACGTTCTGCTGGACATCGAGACCACCGGCGCCATGAACCTGCGCCGCGCCATCCCTGACGCGGTGATGATCTTCATCCTCCCGCCTTCGGCGGTGGAACTGGAGCGCCGTCTCCGGGGACGCGGCAAGGATTCCGAAACCCAGATCCAGGAGCGCATGAAGTACGCCCGGCACGAGCTGGAGCTGTACCATGCCTATGATTTCCTGGTGGTGAATGACGATCTGGAAACCGCTTACAGACAGATGGAATCCATCGTCTGGGCCACGCGGGTCCGGCGGGAACGCATGGTGGGGCGGGCCCAGGCGATACTAAAAGGGTTCTAGCGCATCGCAAACTCGATCCGGCATTGTCCCGACCGTATTTTCGATTTTCGATTGAAACCCCAAAGCGAGGCGAGTCCTCCAATCGTCAATCGAAAATCGCCAATCGTAAATTGGCTCCCAGATACCGAACCACCCACGCCATGACCCAGCTATCATTGGCGACAACATGGAAACGGAAGTAACCATGGCGGCACCTAAACAGATACACGGAACAGGATTGAAAATGGCACGATGGGTTTCAAAAAACTGGATGTGGGTGATGGTGCTGGGCACCACGGCGGTCTACGCGCCGCTGGCGGGCCGCACGGGCGATGAACGGGCCCAGGCCCGGAGTCTCGACACCCTGACGGAAATCATGGGCCTGCTGGAAAAGAACACCGTGGAGCCGCCCAATCCGCGCCAGCTCACCAAGTCCAGCATCCAAGGGATGCTCCATACCCTGGATCCCCATTCGAACTACATGGACGAGGGGGAATTCCGCATGATGCGCGAAGACCAGCGAGCCTCGTTCTATGGCATCGGTTCCATCATCAGTCAGCAAGCCGATGGCATCGTGGTCATGTCCACGGTGCGCGGCGGGCCCAGCGAGAAGGTGGGCATCCGGCCCGGCGACTATATCCGGGAGATTGACGGCAAGAGCACCGAAGGCTGGACCAACACCCAGGCCGTGCAAAAACTCCGCGGCGAAAAAGGCACGCCTGTGGAAGTGGCTGTGCAGCGGGCCGGCTATCCGGAATTGGTGCGTTTCACCATCACCCGCGGGGAGATTCCCACCAACAGCGTCTATTACGCCTTCATGCTGGACAAGGACACCGGCTTCATCCTAATCAAGGACTTCGGCGAAGCCACCAGCGAGGAGTTCGAACGGGCGGTGGAAAAGCTCAAGGCCCAGGGCATGAAGAAGCTGGTGCTGGACCTGCGCAACAACGGCGGCGGTGTGCTGGATGCGGCGGTTGGCATCTGCCGGCAGTTGGTGGGTCCCGGGGAATTGATCGTCACGCAGAAAGGCCGTGATGGCCGCGATGTGGCGGAAACCCGCGCCCCCAAAGGCTCGATCATGGACCCATTTCCCCTGGTGATCCTGGTGAATCGCGGCACCGCCTCGGCTTCGGAAATCGTCACGGGCGCGGTGCAAGATCACGACCGGGGACTGGTGGTGGGCACCACCTCCTGGGGCAAGGGCCTCGTCCAAAGCGTGCTCACCATTGGCCGCAGCCGGGGCCTGGCGCTCACCACGGGACGCTATTACACCCCCTCGGGCCGCAGCATCCAGCGCGACTACATGCATGGCCTGGACGACTACTACAACCCCGAAGAAGACACCAAGGTTCCCATCAAGCCCGAAGGGCCGCCCTTCAAGACGGACCTGGGCCGCACGGTCTATGGCGGGGGCGGCATCACGCCGGACTACATCGTGCCGGCCGCGCTGCTGAAACCTTTCGTCGGCAACCTCCGCTTCCGCACCTCGGCCTTCTTCAAGTTCGCGGTGCACGAGAAGGAACACTTCGGCGTGAAAGAGGGCGTGGGCGCCGACGACGTGGTGCTCGCGCGTTTCAAGCAATGGGCCGCGGAGCAGAAGATCGCCATCACCGACAAGGAATGGGAAGAAAACAAAGAGGAGATGCGGGACCAGATCTCCATCGAGATGCAGAACCTGGCCTTCGGCTTGGACGCGGGCTTCAAATACATCTGCACCAAGGATCCCCAGGTGCTGAAGGCCCTCTCCCTGATGCCCGAGGCCGCTGGCCTCGCGGAGAAGAAGGTCCTGGTCCAGAAGCTGGGACCCACGAACACCGTGGCGAGTTACTGATCCACCGGAGTTAACATATAAATTAAATTTATATAATTATAAATTATTCGTGTCCTCGCGATCCAGGACCGCTAGGCTTGGCTCTTAGGCTGGTATGAACTGCCGGTCTGACCGATCCAAACCGCGCGAGGCCACCATGGATTTCACCCTTCCCGAACATGTCGAAGCCTTGCGCCAGGAGGTGCGCAAATTCGCCGAAAAAGAGATCCGGCCCCATGTGATGGAGTGGGATGAAACCAAGACCTATCCCATGGAAGTCATCAAGCGGCTCGGCGAAATGGGAATGCTGGGCGTCATCTTCCCCGAGGAATACGGCGGCGCGGGCATGGGCTACATCGAGTACGCCGTGGTGGTGGAAGAACTGTCCCGGGTCTGCGGCAGCGTGGGCATCAGCATCGCCGCCCACAACAGCCTTTGCTCGAACCACATCTACGCCATGGGCAATGAGGCCCAGAAGCAGAAATACCTGAAGCCCTTGGCATCGGGGAAAGCCATCGGCGCCTGGGGCCTCACGGAGCCCGGCGCGGGCAGCGATGCGGGCGCGCAGCTCACCCATGCCCGCAAAGATGGCAACCACTACATCCTGAACGGCACCAAGAATTTCATCACTCACGGCACCGTGGGCGACATCGCCGTGGTGATGGCCCGCACTGCTCCCGGCAAGGGGACGAATGGCATCAGCGCCTTCATCCTGGAAAAAGGGATGCCCGGTTTCCGCGCCGGCAAGCAGGAAAACAAGCTGGGCCTGCGGGCCAGCGATACCTCGGAGCTCATTTTCGAGGACGTGAAGGTGCCCGCGGAAAACATGCTGGGTGAAGAGGGTGTGGGTTTCCGCCAGGCCATGAAGACGCTGGATGGCGGCCGCATCAGCATCGGCGCCTTGGCCCTCGGCATGGCCCAGGGGGCCTACGAAGAGTCCGTGAAGTACTCCAAGCTCCGCCACACCTTCGGCAAACCCATCTGTGAGCACCAGGCCATCCAATTCAAGCTCGCGGACATGGCCATGCAAATCGAAGCCGCGCGTCTGCTCATCTACCAGGCTGCCAACCTCAAAGACCAGGGATTGCCCTACGCCAAGGCCGCCAGCATGGCCAAGCTCTACAGTTCGGAAATCGCCTGCAAGGTGGCCGACGAAGCGGTGCAGATCCACGGCGGCTACGGCTACATCAAGGATTACCCCGTGGAAAAGTACTACCGGGACGTGAAGCTCTGCACCATCGGCGAAGGCACGTCGGAAATCCAGAGGACCGTCATCGCGCGGTACATTCTGAATGAGTTTTAACCGCGAATGAACGCGGATCCTCGCGAATAAAAACGATGATTGGGCGGGCCTTCGGGCTCGCCCGTTATCATTCAGGTAGTCAACTGGGAGCACCCATGAGTTTTCTCTTCACACCCCTTGCGGCCCTTCTCGCGTTGTCCCCTGCTTTCGCCCAGCGTCCCATGCAGATTGCGGATCTCTTCAAGGTCAAGCGGGTGGCGGATCCGCAGGTCTCCAGCCGGGGCGACATCGCCTACCAGGTGGGCACCGTGGACCTCGACGCCAACAAAGTGACCACCCGAATCTGGCTGCGCCGCGCGGGTCCCCTGGGAATGCCCGGCCAACCCGAAGTTTCCGCCCTCAGCCTGGGGGAGGGTTCCCAGAGCCATCCGCGCTTCAGCCCCGACGGCACCAAGCTCTGCTTCGAGCAGGGCGGCCAGCTTTGGATCGAGGACCTGGCTGCGCGCACACGAAGACAGCTCACCACCGTGCCAAGCAGCGCCAGCGGCGCATCCTGGAGCCCGGATGGCAAGTGGATCGCCTTCACCACTGCCATCGTTCCCTCCGGCAATTGGGATGAGAATGCGAGCTACCTCGCCACAAAAAAGAATTCGAAGACCAGCTTGCGGCGCTTTGAAACGCTGATGTTCCGCCGCTGGACCGAATGGTTCGATCCCATGCAGAAGCAGCATCTCTTCGTGGTGCGGGCGGACGCATCCGTGGCTTCCAAGGACCTTCCGCGGGATCTCACCGCGGGCCTGGATTTCGATGTGCCTAACTTCGCGGATGTCGCCGCCGGCGACGAATACGCCTGGTCGCCGGATTCCAAATCTATCGCCTTTGGCGCGAACCCACTGCAGGACCAGGCCGTCAGCACCAATGGCGAAATCTTTGAAGTGGATCTGGCTGGCGGGACACCCAGGATCATCAGCCGGAATCCAGCCATGGACACGACCCCGAGCTATTCGCCGGACGGCAGGTATCTGGCCTGGCGGGCCCAACGGAAGCCCGGATTCGAGAGCGACAAGTTCGAGCTCTGGATCATGGACCGCGCCACACGGCAGATCGTGAAAACCACCAAGGAAATGGATCTGAGCGTCGGCGCTTTTTCATGGAAGGGAAGTGATCTTCTCTTCACCACCGACGAGAAGGGCCACGTGGAACTCTATGCCTGGTCTCCCTTCGGCGACCCCAAAGCCCGGCGCGTCAGCAAAGGCCTGCATGTGGAGAGCCTCGCTTTGATGCCTGGTGGTGAAAAGGTTCTGGCTCAACTGAGCAGCACCACCACTCCAATGGATGTCTTCACCATCGACCTCAAGTCCGGCCAAGCGACCCGCGTGACCCATCACAACGAGGCCCTGGCCAGCGAAATGGGACTCAACCAACCGGAGCCATTCTGGTTTAAGGGGGGCGCGGGAAAAGATGGCAAGGCGCCCCGGGTCGAGGGCTTCATCATCAAGCCCGTGGGCTTCGATCCAACAAAAAGTTACCCCGTGATCTACCTGATCCACGGCGGGCCACAAGGGGCCTGGAGCGATGCGTGGAATAACCGCTGGAACCCCCAGGTCTGGGCCAATGCGGGCTTCGTGGTGCTGGAAGTGAACCCCCGCGGCTCCACGGGCTATGGCCAGAAATTCACGGACCAGATCAGTGGCGACTGGACGGGCCTCGTGATGAAGGACCTGCTGAACGGCCTGGACGCAGGCCTGAAGCAGGTTCCCAACGCCGATCCCAAGCGCGTGGTCGGCGCGGGCGCGAGCTACGGCGGCTACGCGGTGAACTGGATGGCCGGCCACTACGCCGACCGCTTCGCGGCCTTCATCAGCCACGCGGGCATCTACAACACCGAGTCCATGCAGCTGGCCACCGAAGAGCTGTGGTTCCCGCGCTGGGAGTTCAAGGGCTGGCCCTGGGAGAACCCCCAGACCAAGGCCCTATGGCAGCGCATGAGCCCCAGCAACGGCGCGCAGAATTTCAAGAAACCCATGCTCGTTTCGCACGGGGAGATGGACTATCGCGTGCCGTTCACCGAGGGCATTCAGCTTTACCAGACCCTCCAACTGCGCCACGTGCCCAGCGAATTCCTGGTCTGGCCAGATGAAGGGCACTTCATCCTGAAACCCCAGAACAGCTTCGAGTGGCATAAGGCCGTGCTGGGCTGGGCGGAGAAATGGACGAAGGCCCATGCCGGAAAGTAAAGCGCCCCACGACGGGCCAGCGCTGAACCTCTGGTCCCGCTATTGGGCTTTCTTCGCGAAATTCCCCTGGGTGGGGGATTCCGAGGAGGATATCCAGAAGCGCTTCGGGTGCACCAACGCCCAGCTCATCACCCTGCATCTCATCGGCATCCTGCTGGGGCTCTTCATCACCGCGCTCTGGATCTTCGAACCCATCCGCGCGCTGCCGGTCCACGCCCTCTTCCAGACCCTGCTCTTCGTGGCCGCCACGCTGTTCCTGCGCCCCGTCTTCATGCTGCTTTCGCAATCTGTCATGGCCATGGGCAAGGGCGGGGATGACGATGGATTTTGAAATATTGAACCGCGAATAACGCGAATTTGCGCGAATTCAAACCCTCTGTTGATTCGCGTTCATTGGCGCCATTCGCGGTTCCAAATCTAGAACTGCGCGGCCTCGGTGCTCTCCTGGAGCGCCATGGTCGAGGACAGACCGGCGGAAATGACCTGGCTCACGGCGTCGAAGTAGCCGGTGCCGACCTCGCGCTGATGGCGGGTGGCGGTGTAGCCGCGCACTTCGGCGGCGATCTCGGCGGCCTGCAGTTGCACGTAGGCGGACATGCCTTCGTCCTTGTAGGCGTGGGCCAGCTCGAACATGCCGTGGTTCAGGCTGTGGAAGCCCGCCAGGGTCACGAACTGGAATTTGTAGCCCATGGCGTTCAGCTCCCGCTGGAAGCGCGCGATGGTGGCCGCGTCCAGGTTCTTTTGCCAGTTGAAGGAGGGGGAGCAGTTGTAGGCCAGGAGCTTGGTGGGAAATTCCTTGCGGATGGCTTCGGCGAACTTCTTCGCGTCCGCCAGATCCGGCGTGGAAGTCTCGCACCACACGAGATCCGCGTAGGGGGCGTAGGCCAGGCTCCGGGCGATGGCGCAGTCAGTGCCGCCCTTGATGTGGAAGAAACCCTCGGGCGTCCGCTCCCCGGTGAGGAAGGGGCGGTCCCGCTCATCCACGTCCGAGGTGAGCAGCTTGGCGCTGTCGGCGTCGGTGCGGGCGATGATGACCGAGGGCACGTCCAGCACATCCGCCGCGAGCCGCGCCGCCACCAGCGTGCGCAGGAACTGGGCCGTGGGCACCAGCACCTTGCCGCCCAGGTGGCCGCACTTCTTCTCGCTAGAAAGCTGGTCCTCGAAATGCACGCCCGCGGCACCCGCTTCGATCATGGATTTCATCAGCTCGAAGGCGTTCAGCGGCCCGCCGAAACCGGCCTCGGCGTCCGCCACGATGGGGGCCAGCCAATGCGTGTCGCTGCGGCCTTCGGCGTGATCAATCTGGTCCGCCCGCAGCAACGCGGCGTTGATGCGCTTCACCAGCTGGGGCACGGAATTCACGGGGTAGAGGCTCTGGTCGGGATAAGTGGCGCCCGACGTGTTGGCATCCGCCGCCACCTGCCAGCCGCTGCAATAGATGGCCTGCAGCCCCGCGCGGACCTGCTGCACCGCCTGCCCGCCGGTCATGGCGCCCAGGGCCGCCACGTGGTCCTCTTCGTGGAGCAGCTCCCACAGGCGATGGGCGCCGAGGTTCGCCAGCGTATGTTCCACCTTCACGGAGCCGCGCAGGCTCTTCACCTCCGCGGGCGTGTAGGGCCGCGCGATGCCCTGGAAACGGCGGGGATCATGATGGGCATTGGGGTTCAGCTGGTTCAATTCGAGGGTCATGGCTTCTCCATTTTTTTTGGGGGGGTTAGCTGACGCGGGCCATGAGCTCGTCGGCCAGCAGAATCCCGTAGGCGGGGATGGTGAGGAAATCCTGCAAGTCAGCCTCGGTGCAGAGGGATTCGAACAGGAGCCGGGCTTCGGCGAAGCAGCTGCCGGTGAAGCGCGAGTCCCCCAATTCAGCGCGCAGCTTCGCCATCTCCTCGACGATGATTTGCGCCAGCAGGGCCTTGTCCAGACTGCGGCCGTCCTCCAGGCGCACGCGGTGGTGGAGCCACTGCCAGACCTGGGTCCGGCTGATTTCCGCGGTGGCGGCGTCCTCCATCAGGTGGTCAATGGGCACACAGCCGTTGCCTCCCAGCCAGGCTTCCAGGTACTGGAGGCCCACGCGCACGTTGTGCCGCAGACCTGCCTCGCTGCGCGGCCCTTCAGGCACGCGCAGCAGATCTTCCGCCGTGACGATTCCGATCTCGCCCTTCACCTGCAGCTGGTTGGGACCGGGCATGTGGGCGTCAAAAATTTCCGTGGCCAGGGAAACCAGGCCCGGATGGGCCACCCAGGTGCCGTCATGGCCGTCCTTCACCTCCCGCAACTTGTCCTGGCGCACATGCGCCATGGCCGTCTCGTGGGCCTCGGCATCGGTCTTGATTGGAATCTGCGCCGCCATGCCGCCCATGGCCATGGCGCCCCGGCGGTGGCAGGTCTGGATGAGCAGCTGGCTGTAGGTCCGCAGGAAGGGCTGGGTCATGCCCACCGCGCCGCGATCCGGCAGCACGGCGCCAGGATCCATGCGGCGCTTCTTGATGAAACTGAAGATGTAATCCCAGCGCCCGCAATTGAGGCCGAGGATGTGGTCCTTCAGGGCGAACAGGATCTCGTCCATCTGGAAGGCCGCGGGGAGGGTTTCGATGAGCACGGTGGCGCGGATGGTTCCCAGCGGCAGACCCAGGGCTTGCTCCGCGTGGACAAAGACATCGCGCCAGAGCGCCGCTTCTTCGTGATGTTCGAGCTTGGGCAGGTACAGGTAGGGACCGCTGCCCCGCGCCACCAGCTCCTTGGCGTTGTGATGGACGTAGAGGCCGAAATCGAACAGGGAGGCGGGGACCACCACACCGTCCACCGCCAGGTGCCGCTCTTCCAGATGGAGGCCCCGGGGCCGCATCATGAGCACCGCGGGATTTTTCTTGATCTCGTAGTTCCGGCCCGTGGCGCCATCCGTGAAGGCCAGGGTGCGGCGCACAGCCTCCATGAGGTTCTTCTGGCCTTCCAGCAGGCGGCTCCAGGTGGGGGCGCAGGAGTCCTCGAAGTCCGCCATGAAACACCGGGCGCCGGAATTGAGGGCGTTGATGACCATCTTCCGTTCCGGCGGGCCCGTGATCTCCACGCGGCGATCCAGCAGGTCGGCGGGCATTGGCGCGATGGTCCAGTCCCCTTCCCGGATGGTGCGGGTTTCCGGCAGGAAATCCAGGTCCTGTCCGGCGTCCAGTCGGGCCTGGACCTGGAGGCGGGCTTCCAGGAGCGATTGGATCCGCGGCTGGAAGGTGCGCGCGAGCTCCGCCACAAAGGCCAGGGCCTCAGGGTTGAGCACTTCACCCCGAAGCCGGTGGTCCGGGTCGAGCAGCGAAATTCCTGGCAGTTTCGGGCTTGCTTCGCATCGCATGGGCGTATCCTTGGTAAGATGTAAATATTTACTTTGTACGAACGAAACGCAAGATATGATTCATAAATATGGTGTTAATCAAGTCAATGAAAGTAAATTTGCATTCCTAAATATGTCAATCTTGTAAATCTTCTGGAGCTCCCCATGGCCCCTCCGCCTTCCCTCCTCGGTGCCAAGCTGCGCGGTCTCCGCCGCCGAGAAGGCCTCAGCCAGGCCCAGCTCGCCCAGCAGCTGGAAGTCTCGCCCAGCTACCTGAATCTCATCGAGCACAACAAGCGCCCCTTGACCGCGCCGCTACTCATCAAGCTGGCCCGGCTCCATCGCGTGGATCTCAACACCTTCGCGCCGGACGAGGATGCCTCGCTGGCCTCGGACCTTGCGGAAGTCCTGGGGGATCCGCTCTTCGAGGAACTGGATCTCACCACCGGCGAACTGCGGGATCTGGTGCAGCAGTGCCCTTCCGCTGCCCACGCCCTCAAGACGCTTTACAGCGCCTATCAAAGTTCCCGCGCTTCTGCGGACGCGCTGGCTTCTAAGCTCAGCGACGGCCAGGATCTCTCGGGCGTGGACAGATCCAGGCTGCCCACGGAGGAAGTCAACGATTTCATCCAGACCCACCGCAACCATTTTCCGGTTCTGGAAACCGCCGCCGAAGCCCTCTGGCAGCGGGCCAAGCTCGACGCCAACGGCCTGTTCCAGGATCTGGCGCACCACCTGGTGCGGGAGCATCGCGTCAAAGTCCAAATCCTGCCGGTTCGTGAAAGCGGCGGCGCGCTGCGCCGCTTCCAGCCCGAGCGGATGCTGCTGGACCTTTCCGAACGCCTGCCCCTCCATTCCCGCGTCTTCCAGCTCGCGCACCAGATCGCGTTGCTGGAACTGCCGGACGTGCTGAACGGCCTCGCCGCGGATCCTTCGCTTTCCTGCGACGAAAGCCGTGCCCTGGCCCGCGTCGCGCTGGCCAACTATTTCGCCGGGGCCGTGATGATGCCCTACGCGGCCTTCCGTGAAGCCGCCCGCAAGGAGCGGCACGACGTGGAACTGCTGGGACGGCGCTTCCAGGCCAGCTTCGAGCAGGTCTGCCACCGGCTCACCACCCTTCGGCGGCCAGGCCAGGAAGGCATCGCCTTCCATTTCCTGCGCATTGACATCGCCGGCAACATCTCGAAGCGATTCTCCGCCTCGGGCATCCGCTTCGCGCGGTTTTCCGGGGCTTGCCCGCGCTGGAATGTCCACGCATCCTTCCTGACCCCCGGCACCATCCGCACCCAGGTTTCCGAAATGCCCGACGGCGCCATCTACTTCTGCATCGCCCGCACCATCCACCAGGAGCGCGGCGGCCCCCACGCCGCCCACGCCGTGCAGGCCGTGGGCCTGGGCTGCCTGGCGGAGCACGCCAAGGAATTGATCTATGCGGATGGCGTGAATGTGGCCAACCATGCCGCCGCCGTGCCCATCGGCGTGAGCTGCCGCATCTGTGAACGGCTCGACTGCGATCAGCGGGCCTTCCCGCCCCTGCACCAGCCCTTGAAGATCCACGAGAACCTGCGCCGGGGCTCCTTCTACGCGGAAGGATGACTCAAGGGGATCAAGCCGCCGAATTCGCCAGGGTCCGTCAAAGCCCGCCAGGGCTCCAGAACGAAGGAACGTGAAAAGGCCCGTGGATGGGGCAGTTCCAGGTGCAGTTCGGGGCCCAGCATCCGCAGATCTTCAGGGGTTTCCCAAGTCCAAGCCCCGGTCTGACCGCTGACCGCGATGAGATCCAGATCCAGGGTCCGGGGCGCGTTCCGGCCCTGGCCCCGGTCGCGGCCGCAGCTCAGCTCGATGCGCAGCAGGGCCTCCAGCACGGCTCGAGGATCGTGAAGTTCCGTGGTCAGCAAGGCTACGGTGTTGAGGTAATTCGGACCACGGCCTGATTCATCCGGCGTTTCCATCACAAGGCTGGAAACCCGCACCTGACCCAGCTCTCCGAGACCTGTGATACCCGCCGCAAGGTTAGCGTGGCGATCGCCGAGGTTCGAGCCGAGGGCGATGACGGCGTTCATGGGAACCGCGAATCAACGCGAATGGATGCGAATGAAAAATCCTTCCCATGATGATCCATGGACATGAGCCTGAAATCACTCCGCACCCATGCCTGAAAAGGAGCCTGAATCCACAGATTCCACCGATTACACAGATTGAATGATGCGAAACGCGGGGAAATGGCGCATGGGCCGCCCCGGCTTGGCCGGGGCCGCGCGACTTCGTCGTGCGGGTTTTCATGGCGGCGGCGCTTCCGCACCAAAGGCGCGAGGCCGCCGCCGCCCTGAAAATCGTTTGGCCCATGCGGAGCGGGAGGGAGGCGATTGCTCCTTCTGTGCCAACGGCACTTGGGAATCTGTGTCATTTGTGAAATCTGCGGATGAGTTTTTGATCGCGAAAAACCGGTGACAGAACTTGCCTGGTATTCAGGTTTTTTTTAGCGTTCATTCGCGACATTCGCGGTTTCATTTTTTCTTCCCGTGCTCGGCGACCACCACGGTCCTGATGCCGCCGCGGATCAGGAAATCGCCTTCCACGCGCATCCACTGGGGCTGCGTGGCTGCAACGAGATCATCGAGAATCTGGTTGGTCACGGCCTCGTGGAAGGCGCCGCGGTCCCGGTAGCTCCAGAGGTAGAGCTTCAGGGATTTCGATTCCACGCAGAGCTGGTCCGGCTGGTAGCGGATGGTGATGTGCGCGAAGTCCGGCTGGCCGGTCATGGGGCAGAGGCAGGTGAACTCCTCGGTGCTGAACACGATTTCGAAGGGCCGCCCTGGCCGTGGGCTCTGGAAGGTGTCGAGCTGCGTGGAGGGCTGGGTGACGGTACGCTTCGGCAGCTTTTCCAGTGTGGGTTTGATCGGGTTTTTCTTCGTGGCCACAGTGAACTCCTGATGCTTGATTGTAGGCTGGAGTGCATGTGGACACTCCTGCCCCTTGGCAATCCCGGCGCTGAATATGCCAATACACGCCATAACATGGGGCGCCTGATGCTCCAACGCTGGATGGCGGACCGGGACCTCAGACCTCCCGTAAAACAGAAATTCGCCCACGGAACACTCTACGGACTGAATGGCCGCCTGCAGGCCCTGGTGCGCATCGAGCT
>JAJYMZ010000203.1 GCA_021786615.1 Acidobacteriota bacterium | reverse complement strand
CGCGTGATGCCCCACTGGGCGCCCACCTTGGCGAGGTAGGGCACCCCCAGCGCTGCGGCCATGAGTACCGCCAGGTAGATCGTCAGCGCCACTTCATGATGGCCGCCCTGGCTGAAAGCGATGGGCGCCCAGAACGCGATGATCAAAGTCACCACCAGCGAGCCGCCGGATTTGGCCTTGGCCGCGAGGCCGCCGCCGAACAGGATCGCCAGGCCTATGCCCGCGAAACCGAGGCTTGGCGACAGGAGCGGTGGATTGGTGCTGGTGCCGTAGTAGAGCGTCAGCAGCAGGGTGCCGAGACCCGCCGCCAATACGCAAATACCGAGCTTGCGGGTGCCTTTTAAAATCATCGTGGCGGCGCCGAAACTCATGGCGCTGCCCGCCACTAGACCCAGCAGGAGCCTTGGCCCTGGCGTCAGATAGCCCTGCTGGATGGACCAGCCCAGGAAGAAGATCGTGCCCAGCAGGATGATGCCCGCGCCGATGCCCCCGATCCACAGCATCGGATTGGTCTCGGTATGAGGTTTGGCGGGCCTCGGCAGTCTTGGCGGAACGGGGCCTCGCGGGGGGAGCGGCGGCACGGTCATGGGTGGGGCCGCCGCAGGATTCCGCGCTTGCGCTGTGAGCCAGGCCACCTGGTCTTCCAGTTTCTTCACGCGCTCGATAAGGTCCAAGCCTTCGGGCTGATCAGTCATCGGGTGCTCCGGGAGTGTGCAAACATCATCCCAGATCCGGCATCAGAATGGCACGCACCGGCGAGGCGTCGGCGCCCTCGAGCTTCAACGGCAGCGCGATGAGTGTGTACAGGCCCGGTTCGACGTGTCCCAGGACCAGGCCTTCCAAGTTGCGCATGCCGGTGCGCGCCAGGGCCTGGTGGCTTTCCAGCGCTATGGAATCGAAGGGGTCCACCGAGGGCGTGTCAAGGCCCACCAGTACGCAGCCTTGGCTATGGAGGTGCTCGATGAGCTCCGGTGAAAGACTGTTGAAATCCGTGTTGAATCGCTCGGGATCTGGAAAAGAATCTGTGCGGAAGAGCACACGCGGCGCGCGAAGCACGCCGATGTGCGAAGGCAGGATGCGCGCCGCCGGTGGCAAGGAGACTTGCACCACCTGGCAAGGACCCACGTAGGGGGCAAGGTCCACATCCCCCATCCCCGCCCCGGCGCGGGTGTAGTGGGAGGGCGCGTCCGCGTGGGCCCCCAGGTGCAGCGTGGTAGTGATGGCGCTGAGATCCAGGTGGTCTCCCTTTTCCATCGCGGCGCTCATCTCTCTGGAGAACGGAATGTCGCCGGGCCACACGGCCATGCGTTCCGAGATGAGCGGCGAAATGTCCAGGATGCGGGTCATTCCCACCATGATGTCTTGAAGCCCTGGTGATTGCACCCGAGGCTATGCCACCTTGAAGGCATGGATGCACCACTGCTGCTCGCCCTCGCCCGCCATCGGCTAGCCTTGGGCGCCTCCGTGGACGCGGTGCAGGTGTCGCCACGCGCGCTTATTTTGGGCTTCAGCGCATCCAGAGGCGCTGGCCGCGGCTGGGCCTGGGTTTTTCTGTTGCATCCGATTCCCCAGCTCTGGCTGCTGCGCGAGAGGGATGCAGCCTATGGGATTCTCAAAGCTGAATGCAAAGTGGATCTTTCCCGTCGCTGGGGCCTGGAGCTGAAAGGCGCCCGGTTCGAAGCCGTTCACGGTGATCCACGGGAACGCTGGCTGGGCCTGGATTTCAGGCGCCGCGTGCTGACGGGCCGTGTGGAAGGCATGCGGCTTTGCTTCGAGGCCATCCCCGGCCGCGGGGGCCTGCGGCTGGATGGGCTGGATCTGAATGCGCTTCGCATCGGCATGGGTTCGCTTTTTCCCGCCACGGCGCCGGTCCCCGGCCACGATCCACCTCCTTTCCTGAAGTGGAAGGAACGGTTCGCAGAGCGCCTGGAAGCGGCCCTTTCGGGCGAACTGGAAGAAGTGCTCGACGGCGAGGGGGATCTTGCCTCTCGCCACCACGCGTGGTCCATGGCCCAAGCGGAACGCCTGCTGCTGAACCCGGCGAAAGTCGCCGTGGATCGCCAGGTGGCCTCGGAACGGGCTCGCCTGGAGCGCCTAGGATTGGCTCTCCAGAAGGATCTGGCGCGCCACGGCCGCTCCCTCGAAGCCAAGGACAAGGCCGCTCGCCTCTCTGGCGAACTCTACCGGTTGAAGAGCGCGTCGGGCTCCGTGGAATTGCTGGATGGGAGCAGGCTGGAACTGCCTGTGGGATTGAGTGCCGAAGCCGCCGTGCAGCGTTGGTTCAGAGTCGCCAAGCGCGCGGAACGCGGCCTTGCAAAGGTCGCGCAGATTGAAGCTGACCGCCTGCGACAATTGAAGATCCTTGACGCCGGCGACGTGCCACCTCCTCCACAACCCAAATCAAAGACGCCCATGAATCCGAAATCCCTTCGTGAAGAGAAGCGACCGAACAAACGCGCCGACGGCAAGGGCCAGGCATTCCGCTCGGTGATGGTTGAAGGCTTCGAGGTGCTCATCGGCAAGGGCGATGTGGACAATGACCGCCTCACCTTCAAGGTGGCCGCGCCGCTGGACTGGTGGCTGCACGTGGCGGGCGTGCCCGGCAGCCACGTGATCATCCGCAATCCTGACAAGTTGAGCGAAGCCCCGCGCGAAGTACTGGAGCGGGCCGCGGAGCTAGCCGCCTTTCACAGCAAAGCCCGGGATGGCGGCAAGGTCGAAGTGCACCTCTGCCGCGTGGCGGACGTGAGCAAGCCCCGGGGCTTCGAGCCCGGCAAGGTGATCCTCAAGCAGTGGAAGGCGCTGCGGGTGTATCCGAAGGGGTGAGGGCCGTTGGGCAGTAGGCTGTTGGCGGTGGGCTGTGGGCAAAAAAGCGGCCCCGAAGGGCCGCCTCTCTTGAACTGCCAAATTCCTTTACCGGCTCATGGTCAGCGTGTAGGGCGTCACGCTGCTGTAGCTGGCGTAGCGATTCACCCGGATCGTGATGACCTTCGATGCGCTGGTGTTGGTGTTCTTGTAACTCACATGCTCCGTGGTGCTGCTGCCGATGGAGGATGCCAATTGCGTGCCGGTGCTGCTGAGGAGGAAGAGATCGTAGTCCTGGCTGGACGCGGTTGGACCGGTCATGTCCACGATGAGCGTGTGGCCAGCCAGGAGCGTCACATTGAAGTAATCGTTGTTGTCCGAGGTGGACGGGAAATATCCCACGATCTTGGTGACCGCATCACCCACCGCGTTGGCGGCGCTTTGGGTGTTGTTGGGTTCCACTTCGTTATAGGTCGTTGCCGCGGTGTTGCTGACCGTGAAGGCGACGCCCGTGGATGTCCCAATATTGCCCGCCGCGTCATAGGCCTTGGCGGTCAGCGTATGGCTGGCGTTGGTGAGGGTTGTGGAGTCCAGAGTCATGGAATAGGGCGAGGTGGTGTCCGTGCCTTTCAACACGCCATCCACGAAGAACTCCACGCTCGTCACCCCCACGTTATCCGTGGCGGTGGCATTGAAGGTGATGGTGCCGCTGGTGCCGGTTTCCGTGGCGCTGACCGTGGGCGCCTGGGTATCGGGCACGGGATT
>JAJYMZ010000016.1 GCA_021786615.1 Acidobacteriota bacterium | reverse complement strand
ATACCTCCGAGTGCCCAGCGCTGGCCTTGCTGGAAATCCTGGTCCACGCGGACTACGAGATCATGCGCAGCTACGCCCTCTTTCCGCTCACCTTTGACGACACCCTTGTCGAGGTTGTTGATCCCGCAACCTTGCCGCCCGGCTGGAAATTCATGCTGGAGCCAGCGTGGGCGCCTCTTCAGCACATTGGGACGGAGTGGCTAGAAGCCCTGCGGACTCCCATTCTTCGTGTCCCGACAGCCCTTGTCCCTGATCAATACAACTACCTTCTCAACCCCACCCATCCGGATTTCGCGAAGATCAGCATCGGACCTCAGCAGGACCTGGTCCCCGATCCCAGATTGAGAAGCACGACTTAGTCAGGGAAATATCCCAAAGCGCATCCCTCCGAGCTTCCTACAGCAGGTCCTCCCGGCCTTCCTGCTGCAGCCGATCTACGATCTGCTTCACGGACTGCGCTTTATCGCGGTGGCAGATGAGCAGGGCATCGGGTTCGTCCACGACGATGAGATCGCTCACGCCGCTGGCGGCGATGAGCCGGGTGCCACCGAAGAAAGCAGAATTTTTCACATCCAGCAGGATGGCCTGGCCCTGCACCACGTTGCCGTTCGCATCGGGCTCCTGGAACTCAATGGCGGCGGGCCAGGAGCCCACATCGGACCACCTGAAATGGGTGGAGACGAGGGCCACGTTCCGGGCCTTTTCCATGAGTGCCACATCAATGGCGACCCTGGGCAACCGGCCATATATGGCGGTCAAGGCCGCTTCATCAGCGCCCTGGCTTGTCCACTCATCCAAGGGGGTGAGGACTTCGGGGCAGTGCTCAAGCAACGCCTTCCGGAAATCGCTGAGCGCCCATACGAACATGCCGGCGTTCCAGTAGTGGCGGCCTGATTCAAGGTACTGAAGCGCCACGCCCAAGGGCGGTTTTTCACGGAAGGCCAGGACCTTTTGCACGCCAGCGCTTTCGGGGCCCTCGGCCTCGATGTAGCCATAGCCGGTTTCGGGATAGGTGGGTTTGATTCCGAAGACCACCAGTTCCTGGTGGCTGGCGGCGTGATCCACCGCAAGGTCCACATCCTGGATGAAGGCCTCGGTGTCACCGATCCAATGGTCGGCGCTGAGCACCACCATCACGCCTTCCGGGATGCGCCGCTCAATTTCCACAAGGCTCAACGCCAGGCAGGGCGCGGTGTTGCGGCCTTCGGGCTCCACCAGGATGTTTTCCGGGGGAAGTTCGGGGAGCATCTTCCTGGTCTCATCAGCCAGCTCGCGGGTGGTGATGATGAACACATGCTGCGGTTCGAAAGCTCCCTCCAGCCGATGCACCGTCTGGTGCAGCAGCGTTTCCGTACCCGCGATGGCCAGGAACTGTTTGGGGCGGGCCGAGCGCGAGCGGGGCCAAAACCGCGTGCCCTTGCCCCCGGCCATAATGACGGCGATTTTCTGAGGTGTGATTTCCATGACGAAACCTTATCCGTGGGAAGGACGCGCCGAAGCCGAATTGCGTTCTCTGAAATTGTGATTCGCGCTATCGAAAAAAACACTCGCGGAGGTTCGCGGAGGGAAAAGAGGTACGCAGGGGTTTTTCGAGCAGCATATTTATCTCTGCGAACCTCCGTTTTCCCCTGTGAACCTCTGCGAGTGTAGTTCTGATTGAGGAATCCAAACATTGCAAATGGCCTAAACCTGTCGGGCGCCGGAGGAGGGCCTCACCGGGCGAGCACACGCACCATGGCGCTCAGTTCCTTGGGGGGCTCGGGGCGGGGCCCCAGCACGTATGACAGGGGCCTCGCTACTAGCTGTCCCGCCTGGGTGCCCAAATAAAATGCGTCTTCCCCTGCGGCGAGGCGGTTGACGGCCTCGCAGCCCCAGCGGCTGCCCCAAATCCTGTCCAGGGCTGAAGGGCTCCCTCCGCGCTGGACGTGGCCAAGCACCACCACCCGCAAATCGAGATTGTGCTCCCTCTTGAGCCGCTCGCCGATGTTGAAGGCGGCGCCGCCGCCCATGAGGTGGGAGGCGTCCACGGATTGATCCCCCTCGGCTACCACCACGATGGAGCTGAGCTTTCCCCGGCTCCAGTTGGACTTGAGCTGCTCAACGAGGGCCTCGTAATTGTCTTCTTCGCTCTCGGGATACAGCACGGCCTCCGCCCCGCAGGCGATGGCCGTGTGCACAGCCAACATGCCGCTTCGGCGCCCCATCACCTCCACGAGAAAAAGGCGGCCATGGCTGGACGCAGTATCGCGGATGCGGTCAATGGCTTCCACCGCGGTGTTGAGGGCCGTGTCGAATCCAAGGGTCCGCTCGGTGCCCGGCAGATCATTGTCAATGGTGCCGGGAATGCCTGCGCACTTGACGCCATTGAAGCGGTGGAGCAGCTCCGCGCCGGTGAAGGAACCATCGCCGCCAATGACGACCAGGGCCTCCATGCCCGCGGCGCGCAAATCCGATGCAGCCCGTTCTCGCACCGCCGGATCATGGAAAGCTTCGCAACGGGCCGTGTGCAGAATAGTGCCACCCCGCTGCAGGATGTTGGCGCAGGCCCTGGAAGGCAGGGGGTTCCAATCCCGGTTCACCAGGCCTTGGAAGCCTTGGTGGATGCCGATGACCTCGATGTCCAGCGCGTCCGCCTGCCTCACCACCGCGCGAATGGCGGCATTCATGCCAGGAGCATCGCCGCCTGATGTCAGGAGTCCGATTCGTTTCATTCTTGGGCTAGGTTCATCAGTGGGATGTCTTTGTCCGATGCCGGGTGGTGACGCGGACCTTGTGCTTGGTGACGCGGACCTTGTGCTTGGTCACGCGGCGGCCCCTCCCGCGGGTGGAACGCCTGGCGCGCACCGACCTGCCTCTGCGGGTGTCCTTGTAGTTTGTCTCCGGGGCGGGGAGGGGCGGCGGTTCGATGATGGTCCGGGGCACTGGAGGGAGGTCTCCTTCCGGGATGCCCTGGGCCTGGGCCCGCTGGATCCGGGCCTTCAGCACGGGATCCTCGGGAACCTGGAAGGCGAAGAGCATCTCGCCCACCAGAACCGAGATCGCTAGTGTTTTCAGAAACCGCATGGGCACCCCAGAGACACAGATTCAACGCTACCTCCATTAGTGCCGCCATGCCAGAACAGGTTCGCCCCTCGCTAAGCAGAGGTGCGCACTTTGGCAGAACCAGCCTTGACCTTCGGCAGTACAGGCACTACGCTTGTTACTAGTCTTGGAGATAGTGTTAATGAGCAGAATGCCCGATATCGTCCCCGTCACCGACCTACGGCAGGACGCGACGAGCATCCTGAGAAAGGCGAACGCCAGCAAGCAGCCTGTCATCATCACGCAAAGAGGGCGAGCTGCCGCCGTATTGGTTGGCATCGAGGCCTACGAGCATTCACAGCATGAGCGGGAGATTCTGCATCTTCTCGCCAGGGGTGAAAAGGAGATCAAGGCTGGCCATGGCCATAGCCTTGCTGACGTTCTGGCTGAGGCAGATCAGTTATTGAAAGAGGAATAGCCTTGAAACTGCTCTTTACACCAACAGGCCGCGAGCAGTTTCTGGCCGCATTGGCGTACATCCACCGCGACAATCCGGATGCCGCGAAGGCCTTTCGAAAAAAGGCTGAGAAGGTATTGAAGCGTCTGTCGGCGTTTCCAAAATCCGGGCGCTTGCTGCCGGAATTTCCAGATCTTCCCTATCGTGAAGTTATCGTTGCTCCCTATCGCTTCTTCTATTTGACAGCTGAGAGAGCCATCTGGGTGGTGGCGGTCTGGCATTCCGCACAATTGCCAGATGAGCCTTAAACTGGTCTTGTTTGGCTTTTGGAGCCCCCATGCCGTCTTCCAACCAGATCCCCCTCGCCGAATCCGCCCTAGAAACCTGCCTGCGGCCCTTTCCCGCTTCAGAAAAGTGCTTCGTGGAGGGCCGGCTCCCCGGAGTCAAGGTCCCCATGCGGAAGATCGCCTGCCAGTCCACCCGGGACTACGACGGGAAGCTGATCGAAAATGCACCCGTGGTGGTCTACGACACGTCAGGCCCATACACGGATCCGTGCGCGGCCATTGATGTCGCCAAAGGTCTTCCCGCCCTTCGCCAGAACTGGATCCTGGGCCGCGGAGATGTGGAGGAGCTGCCGGGCGCCACCAGCCTGTACCGCAAATTGCGTGAACGGGATGCCGATCTGGATGCCATCCGTTTTCAAGCCGAGCGCAAGCCCCTGCGCGCCAGGGCCGGCAAGAATGTGAGCCAGATGCACTACGCCCGCCAAGGCATCATCACGCCGGAGATGGAATTCATCGCCATCCGGGAAAACCTGGGGCTGGAGGCCGCCAGCATCAAGAGCCGCATCACGCCGGAATTCGTGCGTGACGAGGTGGCGCGCGGCCGCGCCATCATCCCCGCCAATATCAATCACCCTGAAATCGAGCCCATGATCATCGGCCGCAATTTCCTGGTGAAGATCAACGCCAACATCGGCAACTCCGCGGTGTCGTCCTCCATCGAAGAAGAGGTCGAGAAAATGGCCTGGGCCACCCGCTGGGGCGCCGACACGGTCATGGATCTTTCCACTGGGAAGAACATCCACGAAACGCGCGAATGGATCATCCGCAACAGCCCCGTGCCCATCGGCACCGTGCCCATCTACCAGGCTCTGGAGAAGGTCAACGGCAAGGCCGAGGAGCTCACCTGGGAGCTGTACTGCGACACGCTCATCGAACAGGCAGAGCAGGGTGTGGATTATTTCACCATCCACGCCGGCGTGCGCCTGCGCTATGTTCCGCTCACCGCCAAGCGCGTGACGGGCATCGTCAGCCGCGGCGGTTCGATCCTCGCGAAGTGGTGCCTGGCCCATCACCAGGAGAACTTCCTCTACACGCATTTCGAAGACATCTGCGAGATCATGAAGGCCTACGACGTGAGCTTCTCCTTGGGCGATGGCCTGCGCCCTGGTTCCATCGCCGATGCGAATGACGAAGCGCAATTCGGCGAATTGGAGACCCTCGGCGAGCTGACTAAGATCGCCTGGAAGCACGACGTCCAGACGATGATCGAGGGGCCCGGCCACGTGCCCATGCACCTCATCCAGGAAAACATGGCCAAGCAGCTGGAAGTCTGTGATGAAGCGCCCTTCTACACCCTGGGACCGCTCACCACAGACATCGCGCCGGGCTACGACCACATCACATCGGGCATCGGCGCGGCGATGATCGGCTGGTTCGGCTGCGCCATGCTCTGCTATGTCACGCCCAAGGAGCATCTTGGACTGCCCAACAAGAAGGACGTGAAGGACGGCGTCATCACCTACAAGATCGCCGCCCATGCCGCGGACCTCGCCAAGGGGCATCCGGGAGCCCAGGCACGGGACAACGCCCTCTCGAAGGCCCGCTTCGAGTTCCGCTGGGAGGACCAGTTCAACCTCAGCCTGGATCCCGACACCGCGCGGGAATTCCACGACGAGACCCTGCCTGCCGAGGGCGCGAAAAACGCCCATTTCTGTTCCATGTGCGGCCCCCACTTCTGCTCCATGAGCATCACCGACGATGTCCGCCGCTACGCGGCCGAGCAGGGCCTGAGCGAAGCGGAAGCAGTGGCCAAGGGCATGGAGGAAATGTCGAGGGCGTTCGTGGAGAAGGGTGCGGAAGTCTATCTGCCGTCCTGATGGGGCACGAGGGTTTATTGGCTGATAGCTGTTAGCTCATGAATCAACCCTCCCTCGTCCCCCCAACCACGCGCCGGATCACCTCCACCACATCCGCGGTCCGGTAGGGTTTTTGCAAAAACGCATCGGGAGCCGAACCCGAATCCTTGGGGTCGGCATTCGTGAGCCCCGAGTCCCCATAGCCACTGCATGCAATGATGAGCAGCTCGGGTTTCAATGCACGCATGGCCTTCGTCAATTCAGTACCGCTCATGCCGGGCATGACCTCATCCACCAGCGCGCAACGGATGATTCCCATGTTGGATTCAAATTGTTTCAGGGCCTCCAGCCCATTGGCGGCGGTCAGCACTTCAAAACCCGCTTTTGAAAGGGCCAGCGCGGTAATGGTGCGGATGGCCTCCTCGTCTTCGGCGAGCAACACCGTGCCCTCGCTATGGTAGTGACCATTGGATGCCGGTGGCGGCCTTGGGGGCAGGCTCTCGGCGGCGGGGAAAAGAAGGTTGAAGGTAGATCCTGCTCCAGGCTTGCTGTTCACCCATAGGCCGCCATGGTGGGCCTTCACGATGCCGTGCAGGGTTGAAAGCCCGAGGCCGCGGCCAGTGGCCTTGGTGGTGAAGAATGGATCGAAAATCCGCGGGAGCGTTTCCTCGTCCATGCCGCACCCGTTGTCCTTCACGCGCAACGAGACATAGGGCCCCGGCGGCAAATCCTGTCCTGAAAACGCGCTTTCCATTTCCACGTCGGAGTAGACGCGATGGGAGGTCATGAGGGTGATGCTGCCTTCTGGAAGGCCCGAGCCCTGAATGGCTTCGGTGGCATTCAGGATGAGGTTCATGACGACTTGCTGGATCTGGATAGGGTCAGCTTGGATGAACGGAAGATCCGGTGCGAGCTGCAGGCGAAGACTGATGCCGGGAGGCCGTGAAACGGCCAGGAGCTCGGCCATTTCTTCCACCACCTGGTTCAGCAGCACTTCCTTCGCCGCGCAAGCGCCTTTCCCGCTGTAGACCAGGATCTGGGTGGAAAGCTCCCCGGCCGTCTCGGCGCTGGTGATGGCTTTGAGCAGATGCTCCATGGCTGGCGACCGCTCGTCCGTGGCTTCCACGGCGGCATCCAGGTTCCCCAGCAGGGCGGTGAGGATGTTGTTGAAGTCGTGGGCGATGCCTCCCGCCAGCAGCCCGAGGCTCTCGAGCTTCTGGCCGTGGCGGAGCGCTTCCTCGCGCTGCCTGGCCTTCGTGAGATCCTCAATGAGCGTGGTCGCGCCCAGGAATGCCTCGCCTTCCCCGAGCAGGGGGGCGATGTGCCAGGCACAGACGATGATCTGGCCGTGTTTCCCGCGACAGTTCAATGTGCAATGGATGCCGGCCTTGGATTTCGGGATCAGTTCCAGCCTGGACTCTAGGGTTTCGGGTGTTTCAGTAGGGGCCAGCAATTCAACCACGCTCCGGGCGAGAGCTTCTGTTTCGGTGTATCCAAAAATCCGTGTGGCCGAAGGGTTCCAGGTGCGGATCTTCCCTTCCGGATCCCATTCGATCACCCCCAGGGGCGTGTTTTCCAGGTGGCTTTCATGGCGGCGCAGGGTCTCTTCCAGAGCGAGGGTCATGCTTTTGGACATGGCCACCGCGCGGGCGCGAGTGGAGATGAGGGACCAGGCCAAGCCGGCCAGCAGGATGGTGATGAGGCAGCCTGCCACCAGCGCCCAGATGGGCCAGCGATAGTCGGCGGTCCGATCCAGGCTGGGCAGGGGCACTACCCGCCCGGCCCAGGCCCGGTCTCCCCACTTGAAATCCAATTGCCGTGGCGGCGTCCGGCCGTGGTGGCCTTGCATGCCGCCCAGGTTGTGCTCATACGCCAGGCTGCCGCGCACGGGGTGGTTGCCACCGATGATCTGGGTGCCGAAATCCGGATCCATCCCCCGCATCACCTCGTCCATCATGGTGTCCAGGTAGATCGCGGCCGAAATCCAGCCGATGTGCGCGGCGCGGCGGGACTCGGGTGTGGAGGCCAGGGTACCGGGCTTGTAGACCGGCAGCAGCAACCCAAAGGCGGGACGGTTCGGTTCCGATTCATTGAAATAAATGGGCGCGGTGATCGCGCTCATGCCTGATTCCATGGATCGGATGGCGGCGCCCCGCTGCTCAGCGTACAGCCCGATGTCGTAGCCTTTCGCGTGGGGATTGAGCAGCGCTGGCTCCGAGTAGCGGATCAAGAACTGTTCGCCATCCTGGCTGGGAACGCGCTCGACGTAGGCAAGGCCTTTGACCGAAGGATAGCGGTGCGGCAGATCCAGTTCTTCCACGAACCGCCGCCATTCGTCCTCTGCGATCTTTTCCCGGACCCCAAACAGGCCGCGTCCTCCCCGGAGCAGGCCTTCGTAAGTGAAAAGATGGTCCTGCATGGATAGGTAGGTGCGCTGGACCTGCCTTTCCACGCGGGCCTGGATGCGCTCTTTGGCGTGGCGTTGCCCCATTACGAAAATCAGGGTGCTCAACCCAAAGCCGAACACCAGAATCGCGAGGCTGGCGACAAGGGGGTGTTCCCGCATGATGGGAGGCGATTTTGAATACCAGGGCAGGCGCATGGGCTCACAGAGTGGTTGGATGAAGTATAGAGCGGGTGGGACATGCAACGGGGAACGGCTTGGCTGTGGACGGTTGCCGCCATCGGGGCCATTCTTAGGGGCCGTTACGGTGTGGCCTGGAGCAACCTTTGGACCCGAATAGCACAGCCCTTCAAGACTTCCTGCTCGCAGGCCGGGCCTCGGTACGCCATCCCGCGGAACGCGCACGGCTGGAAAGCCTGTTGACCCGCTGGGCCGAGGCCTGGAAAGGCAAGGAGCGGGTGATGGATCTGACCCAATCCACCCATGGCGTGTTCCTGCACTTCAACCAGTTCATCGCTGATCGCTGGTGCCAGATTTGTTATTTCCACGCTTCCCCCAAGCATGGCGTGAGCATGCGGGGACCGGATCCCGATCGGGTGCGGAAGTCCCACAAGTACCGCCGCGACAAGCTGGACACTACCCGGCTGGATGCCCTCTTCGATGCCTGGTCGGCACATGGAGAAGCCCACCCGGCGGGCCTTGCGGTGGAGTTCTATCTGGAGGAGACCTCCGACGAAGTCTGGGCCGCCTGCCTGAAATCCGTGAAGGAAATTCTGGGATGAGCCGCATGGAGCTGCGGCCCTTTGGCGTGGCCACGGCCCATACCGCCGCCGTCATCCGGGCGGTGCCAGGGGAAGAAACACGCCTATGGGACCTGCATCCGGTGCCCCGCCTCTGGTCCTTGCGCGAGCAGCTCGCGCACATCGCCCTCATCCGGGAGAGCATCATCTGCACGCTGACGGATCGCGATCCGGAAGCGCTGAAAGCCATTTTCGAAGGTGAGCCTTGGATCGGGAGCGGTGGCACCCTCGACCTGCTGGAAGCCTGGGAACTCCACACCCGCCGCTGCCAGATCATGCTGGCGGATCTGCACACCGCGGATCTCGGGAAACCCTTCCAGACCGAATTCGGGAATGTCTCTACTCCGGAAAACTACCTGCGTCTCATGTTGCTGGAGGAAACCCACCATCGCGCCCAGATGATCCTCCTGCTTCGCATGTTCCAGCTTGAAGCTCCGGATTTCCCGGGAAGAGCCTGGGCGGAATTGAACATGTGATACGGTGGCCGGCGGGCCCGTTCAGCCCCCGATATGGAACATTTCCACTTTGCGGGCAGGGGCCGTGGCGGCGCCGCGCAGCTCGGAGTAGCGGTCATCGCGCCGTTTCCAGGCGTTTGTGATGATCGCCCCGATATCCGAGTCGCTGGAGCCATTGCGGAGAGCCATCTTCAGATTCACGCCCGACCCCGCGAACAAGCAGGTATAGAGGGACCCTTCGGCGCTGAGACGGGCGCGGTCGCAGCCTCCGCAAAAGGCTTTGGTGACCGAGGCGATGATTCCGAATTCCCCCGCGCCATCCCGATAGCGCCAGCGCTCCGCCACCCGGCCCGCCGGGGGATCCTCCACTGGCTCGCTGTCCCAGCGCTCGGAGATCCTTGCCAGCACTTCGCCGGCGGGGACCACGGCATCCAGCCTCCAACCATTCTGGGTACCCACGTCCATGAATTCGATGAAACGGATGATGTGTCCGTGCTCCCGGGCGAATGTCGCGAGATCCAGGATTTCATCGTCGTTGATGCCGCGCTGGAGCACGCAGTTGAGCTTGATGGGGGCGAATCCCGCGCCGCGGGCGGCCTCCAGTCCGGACAGCACGCGGCCGAGGGGTACCTCCGTATCGCCCAAATTCCTGAACCTGGCCGCGTCCAGGGTGTCGAGGCTCACGGTCAGGCGGTGAAGCCCCGCTTCCCTCAATGGCCTGGCCGCTTCCGCCAGCAGCGCGCCATTCGTGGTGAGGGCCAGATCCTCCACACCCCGGATTCGCGCCAGGCGCTGGACCAGATCTGGCAGGCCTTTCCTCAACAAGGGCTCGCCACCCGTGAGCCGCACCTTGCGAACGCCTTTGGCCACGAAGATCGCCACCAGCCTTTCGATTTCCTCGTAATGCAGGATCTCTTCGCGCGCCAGAAAGGGATAGTCCGCAGGGAAGACCTCCCGGGGCATGCAATAGGGACAGCGGAAATTGCAGCGGTCCGTCACCGAGACGCGCAGGGTTTGCAATGGGCGGGAAAGGCGATCCGTCAGAACCATAGGTTCCAGAATAGACGCTGACAAGCGCGCGCATTCGCGCAACCATGGAAGATTCGGATGAGACGCTGCCATGGCCCTGTTTTCAAGGTTCTTCAAACACACGGAGGAAGTCCCCCGCCCTGAGCTGGGGACACTCCTGGAGGAGCGTTCGCTCCCTTCGGATCTGCCGGGGCTGGCGGAGCTCATCAAGGACTTTGATCATTTCAGCGGGCCCGAACGGGTGGCCTATCTGGATGCGGTGGCAGAGCTGCACCAGGGAGGCGTTGCCTTGCCGGAACCATGGAAATTCGCCCAGTACGAGGTCCTGCCGGAATTGGTGCCACATTGGGTGGGTGAACGCGAGGCCTTCTTCCATCGGCCCTACTGCGAGGGCCTGACCCTGCGGGTGCGCCTGGGTGATCATCGGCTGACCCAGGCCTGGGCGGTGCTGTTTGAAACGACCATGGAAGAAGTATTGGACCAGGCCTTGTACAACCTGCGGGAGAAGGCCAAGGAGTCCAATTTCGACCGGCTGCCCAGCGGCATCTACAAGAGCGCGTTCCATGACCCGTTCGCGGGGGCCTCGGCGTTGTTGCTCTTGCCGGAGTTCTGGGACCACCTTTTCCCCGGCCAGAACCATTTCCTCGCCATCCCGACCCCGGACACCTTGCTGGTAGCGCCGCAGATCCTCCTGCCGAAACTCCTGGAGGCCACCACGCAGATCATCGGCACCACGGATCAGGTGCTGCTGGCGACGCTCCTGACCCAGGTGGAAAAAAAACTGGTGCCTGCCAACATGCAGGATCCCCACCCCATCGCCCAGCCTCAAAGGGAATTGCGCCAATTGGACCTGTTGCAGGCCCTGCGTGCCCAGGATCAGGATCTGGACCCTTCCGCCGAAGGCAAGGCGGGGCCCATGCCTTTGGGCACGCTGCGCAACAACCAAGGCCGGACCCTGACCTATGCCACTTGGACCGAAGGGGGTCCCATCGCCCTGCCCGAAGTGGACCTCATCGCCTTCATGAAAGCGGACGGCCAACCGCTGGGCATCTATTTTCGCCAGACGCTACCGCGCATCCACGAGCTTCACGGCACCGCCATCTCTGTTTGGGGCCCGCGGCGAAGCCGCTATGACGGATTCCCCACCGCCGAACAGCTGGGGCGGCTGGAAGTCTTTGCGACCCCCGAGCAGATGAAGGCCATGGGCCAGCAGCAAACCGCCAAGTCCGCCCCCAGACCCACCACCCCAGCCGCAGCCAATGCCCTGAATACCCCTGGTGCCTCCCAACCATCAACCCCGCTGCCCGCGAATCTCAGAGGCGCTTCCCTGGGTATCCAGGGGAATGATTAGACCACTTCGGCCCCTGGTCGCACTCCTGCTCGGGTTCCTCGGTGCTTATGGCCTTGAGGCTCCGCTCCCCGCATTGAGCGTCGTGAAAGTGCTGGCTGATCAGGGGGAGGGATCCATGCGGCAGGGCAGCGGCGTAGTCGTTGGCCCTGGCCTGGTGGCCACCAATGCCCATGTGACCGCGGGGGCTCTCTCTGTGAGCGTATCCTTGGGCTCCCAGATTTGGCGGGTGAGATCCCGCAAGGATGATCTGCATCGGGACCTGAGCGTGTTGGAGGTTCCCGATTTGCCCCTCTTGGCAGTCCCAATGGCCGTCTCGGCGCCCGCCCTCGGACAATCAGTCGTCGCCATTGGCTTTCCATCTGGACAAGGACCGAAGGTTTCTGTGGGGAGGATCACCGGCCTCTGGAGCTACCTCGGTGCGGAGGTACTTCAGAGCGATGCCACCACGGCCCCCGGTTCCAGTGGTGGGGGGCTCTTTGACGAGAATGGCCGGTTGCTGGGCCTCACGACGTTCATCTTCCCCCAAAGCGCAACCGTGCATTTTTCGGTCCCTGCGATATGGATCCAGGATTTGGAGGATGATCCAAACGCCAAGGCGGCACCCACATCCGTGGCGACGGATCTGCAAATGCCGGGCTTCCTTCAGACACTCGCCTCCAATCCCGCCAACCAGCCCACCTGGGACGCTTTCGCGAAGATTTGGGTGCAGAGCGCACCCAATGACCCCGATGCGTGGTTTGCCTATGCCAATTCCCTTGAACCCGCCCGGGAGCCAGAACGCATCCAGGAGCGCATCGCCGCCTACGAGCGCTCCCTGGCCCTGCGGAATGGATCACCCAAGGTTTGGAACAACCTTGGGGCAAGTCTGGAACTGCTCAACCGTTTTCAGAATTCTGAAGCAGCCTTCCGTCGGGCCTTGGCGCTCAATCCGCGGTATGCCATGGCCTGGCTCAATCTCGGCTCCCTCCTGTTGGAGATGAGGCGTCCAGAGGAAGCCGCATCAGCCTTGGCCCGGGGCCTGGAACTGGAACCGGACAATGCCGTGAGCTGGGCGCGGTTGGGCGATGCACACATGGACTTGAATCATTTCCCTGAAGCCGGACGGTACTACCACACGGCGCTGGGCCTCAGCCCCTTTCGAGCCGGATGGTGGGCCGACCTGGCCCGCGCCTGTGCCAAGGCTCGGGATGAAACGGGTCTGCGGCAAGCATTGGCTCGCCTGGCCACGCTGGATCCATCCCAAGCCAAGGCATTGGAGAAAGCTTTTTAAAATCGCTCCGCCCAATAGAGGTCCCGAGGGTTCCGAATAACGGCCAACCAAGGTTGCCAGGTTTTATAGCATTTGCATTTGGCCTATTCCACCTTCACCTAGAAGGCTTGGGGTAACGTTCTGTCTCACTTGGCCCCACCAAATAGAGGGCTGGTTTCCCACCACACATGAAGCATCAGCTCCCATTGACCTTCAGCCCCAACTTCTCTCGGATCTGGGACTCCACCTCGTCCGCCAGCTCGGGGTTGTCGAGGAAGAGCTTCTTCACATTTTCGGCACCCTGGCCCAGCCGGGAATCTTTGTAGCTGTACCAGGAGCCGCTCTTCTGGATGATCTCGAGCTGGGTGCCCAGCTCCACAAGCTCGGAGGTGCGGCTGATGCCTTCGCCGTACATGATGTCGAAGGTGGCGACCTTGAGCGGCGGCGCCACCTTGTTCTTCACGACCTTCACTTTGGTCTTCTTGCCGATGACGGAGCTGTCCTCGTCTTTGGCGGCCACCAGCGGATCACCCGTGTTGCCCTTGATGCTCTGGATGCTGCGCACATCCAGCCGAACGGAGGCGTAGAACTTCAGCGCGTTGCCGCCGGTGGTGGTCTCGGGGCTGCCGAACATCACGCCGATCTTCATGCGGATCTGGTTGATGAACACCACGCAGGTGTTGGTCTTCGAGATGGTGCCGGTCATCTTGCGCAGCGCCTGGCTCATGAGCCGGGCCTGCAGGCCCACATGGCTGTCGCCCATTTCGCCGTCTATTTCCGCCTTGGGCACCAGGGCCGCGACGGAATCAATGACGATGATGTCCAGGGCGCCGCTGCGCACCAGCTGGTCGCAGATTTCCAGGGCCTGCTCGCCGCTGTCCGGCTGGCTGATGAAGAGGTTGTCCACATCCACGCCCAGCTTGCGGGCGTATTCGGGATCCAGCGCGTGCTCGGCGTCAATGATCGCCGCCAGGCCGCCTTTTTTCTGCGCCTGGGCCACCATGTGCAGCGCCAGCGTGGTCTTGCCGCTGGCCTCGGGGCCGTAGATTTCCACCACGCGGCCCTTGGGGACGCCCCCGACGCCGAGGGCGGAATCCAGGCTGATGGAACCCGTGGAGATGACTTCGATGCCTTCGGCGTTGGTCATCCGATCGCCAAGTTTCATGATGGAGCCTTTGCCGAAGGCCCGCTCAATGTCGGCTAAGGTGCGGTTGAGGACTTTCAGGCGATCTTCTTGTTCGGTGCTGGCGGCCATGGGCGCTCCTGCGGGATAGGAATGAAGTATGGATGAACCGGTTCCGCTCGGAACCGTTGCGTGGGATTGATCGAAGCCTTGGCACGCGTCGAGGGCTTCGGGGTGGCGATGGGACAAGGATGTATCAAAAAGCGAAAAAAACAAGAAATTATTTCAAGATCTGTTCATGGCTACCTTCCGCCCTCGCCAGGTGTTCACGCCCCAGAGGCGGTCCCAGAAAGCCCAGATCATTCCAGCTGCCAGGAGGAGACCGTTCAGGGGCCAGAAGACCCAAATCCAGTCCATGGGTTTGCCCGTGATGCGCTGGGAGGCATCCCCTGCGATGGCCGGGGTCAGAACCCAGATGAGGAGAGCCAGGATGGGGTGCCCCGCCAAGGGCAGCCAGAGGGGCGCGAAATAGCTCGCCAGGATCAGGGGGACCAAGATGGGGATGAGCCACCAGCCGGGAAAGGCCGCGGTGTTCTTGCGCATGCCGCGCACGAGATCCAGCAGGCTCCGGTACATCCGCAGGTGCAGCATGGGCCCCCCGCAGGCCATGCGGTTGGTGTAGCCCGCCTTCTTGATCCGTCGCGCTAGCATCATGTCATCCACGGCTTCCAGTGGCGCGGCGGCATGGCCACCCACCGCGTCATAGGCATCGCGCTTCACCAGTGTGAAGGCACCGATGCCCGCGAAGGCCGGGTGGTGTGGGTTCGGCACCTGGTGGGGTGGCACCAGCACCAGAAAACCCGGCACCGCCAGTGGCACGGCCACGCGCTCCACAAGCCCCACCGCATCCACCGCGAAGAGCAGGGCCAGGATATCCGCGGGCCGGTGCTCCAGATAGGCGAAGACCCGGCGCAGCAGATCGGGAGTCGCATGGACATCGGCATCCACGAAAAGCAGCCACTGGGCCCTCACGGCTTCCGGTTCCTGGACCGCGAGGTGCAGCGCATGGTTCTTGCCTAGCCAGCCAGCCGGAAGCGAATCATTGCGGAGGACGCGGAGGCGATTGGGATGAAGCTTCGCCCTTCCCTCCAGGATTTCGGAAGTGCCATCCGTGGAGCCATCATCCACCACGAGGAGGAAGAATTCCGCGTAGTCCTGGGCCAGCCAGGAGTCCAGCGCCCCGCCAATGGCCGCGGCCTCGTTCCTGGCGGGCATGCAGAGACAAACCGAGTCAGGCGAAGCAAGGAGCGGCGAAGCCCCCGGAAGATGCTCAAGCTTGGATGAATTGCGATGCAGCAGGGCGAGCATGCCCACCCATCCGCCAGCGAAGATCCAGGCTGCCCAATCCAGTGAATGCATCTCTTAGCATGACCTGAGGATCGCTATGCTGGAGGCCTATCGCGAAGGAAATCCGATGCTCAGCCAGCTGCCGCCCTCCCGACGCGACTTTCCGGCCGACGATCCCATTTTTGCGCTGAACACAGAGGCCCAGGGCCGCGCGGCGAAGGGCGAGTCCATCATCAACGCCACCGTGGGCGCGCTTTTGGATGACAACGGCCAGATGGTGATTCTAGATACGGTCATGGATTTGTGGCGGGAATTGACCCCCAGGGAAATTGCGCCTTATGCGCCCATCGCAGGGGATCCGGCGTATTTGACATCCATGGCGCAGCGCTACTGGCCTGAACTATCGCATTTCGGCACGGGCTGCGCCACGCCCGGCGGCAGCGGCGCCCTGGCCCTATCCATCCGCAATTTCCTGGAGCCGGGGCAGGCGGTGCTGACCCTCGCGCCCTATTGGGGCCCCTACCAGACCCTCGCCCAGGAGAACGGCGCCCAGGTTGAGACCTTTCCCATACCGGAACCCGGCCACGCCATTGAAGCATCGGCCTTGATGGAACAGGCCAGGAGCTTACTGGAGCGGCAGGGCCGCCTGCTCTTCTGGCTGAACGACCCCTGCCACAACCCCACGGGCCGCAGCACGAGTCCCGCGGGCCGCGCGGCGATCCTGGGCGTGCTGCGGGAGCTGGAGCATCGGGGTCCCATCACGTTGCTGCTGGATCTGGCCTACCTGGAATATGCCGCGGATCCCGCCGCCGTCATGGAAGCCTTGCAGGATCACGCGCGCTTCGCCGCCGAAGGGAAGGTGCTCGTGGGGGCCTCGCTGTCGGTTTCCAAAGCGCTCACGCTTTACGGGGCCAGGACCGGGGCCCTGGTGTTTCCCTGGACCCAGGATGCCGCCCTTCAGGCCGCTTTGGCGATGTCCTGCCGAGGGTTCTTCTCCAACGCGCCCCGGGCGCCGCAATCCCTGGTGGTGCGCTTGGCGAGGGACGGCAAGGCCCAGGCAAGGCTGGCGGACGAGCATCGCCACTGGTCGGAAAAGCTCAAGGCGCGGGCCACCGCGCTGAGTGAGGCCTTGCGGGCTGAAAAATTGCCAGGTGTTCCTTGGCAAGGTGGTTTTTTCGTCACCCTGGTTGCCGAAAACCCTGCGGAGGTGGCCAGCAAGCTCAAGGACCGCGGCGTCTATGTGGTGCCCATAGAAAAGGGTTTGCGAGTCGGCCTTTGTGGGTTGAGGGCTCAAGACACGCCGCTATTCGCCTCGGCCTACAGGGAATCCCTGTAGACATTGCAAGCAGATTCGCTATTCTAGAGGGCCTCAGGGCGTATAACTCAGCGGTAGAGTGCTACCTTCACACGGTAGAAGTCCCAGGTTCGAATCCTGGTACGCCCACCAGCAAAAAGCCCCATTCAGGGGCCTTTTTTGCCTTTGCTTCTTGAATGGGGAATCCATGGCTTTCATCAATGCGAACCAGCTCCGTGGCGGCATGATCATCAATTTCGAGAACGAACTCTGCCGCGTCATCTCCGTGGAACATCAGACGCCAGGCAACCTGCCGGCCCGCGTGGTCACCAAGATGAAGCGCCTGAAGGACGGCATCAACCGCGAGAATCGTTTTGGCTCCTCGGAAAAAGTGGATCGGGCGGCTCTGGAGCAGCATGTCATGGAATATCTCTATGACGACGGCCACCACCTCGTCTTCATGAACAACGATACCTATGAGCAGATGGAAGTGAACAAGGAAGTCCTGGGCGGCGACCTGGACTTTCTCACACCCAACATGCAGGTAGAACTCGAGTTTTATGAAAACGAACCCATATCCGCGACGCTGCCCCCCAGCGTTGTGCTGGAGATCCTGGACACGGACCCCGTCATGAAAAACGCAAACGCCACGGGCTCCTACAAACCCGCCAAGATGGACAACGGTATCATTGTCGCCGTGCCGCCCTACATGGAAGCCGGGGAGAAGATCCGCGTGAACACCGTGGACCGGACCTTCATGGAGCGGGTGAAATAGACCTCCTTTCAAATAGTTCTGCTGCCATTGGCAGGATCCCATTGCTAGGATGATTAGTGATACGGGTGCCCATGCCGACCGCAGCTCTGAACCTCCACAGCATCTCTTTTCTCTCCGGCCTTTCGCCGTCTCTCGCGAAGGAACTGGTGCTCGTGTCAGAGCTTCGGAGCTACGAGGACGGCCAGCGGGTCTTCCAGCAGGGAGAACGGATTCCGGGTGTGTTCGTGGTGGCCACGGGGTGCCTGAAGATCTTCCGCACGGATGGGCGCGGCCACATGCAGGTTCTGGACTTCATGAAGCCAGGAGACTGCGTGGGCGAGGTCCAGGTCTTCGACAAAGGGCTCATCGCCTCCAGCGCCGAAGCCCGGGGCGACAGCAGCTGCTGGCTGATCCCCGCGGACCACCTGAATCGCATCGCCCACACCACGCCCGAAGTGGCGGAAGTCCTCATCCAGCATTTCGCGTCCAAGGTCCGGCACCTCGTGGACCTGGTGGACGCCCTGAGCCTTCACAGTGTTCCCGAGCGCGTGGCCCAGTTCATCCTGGAAACCCACGACAAGCACCCAGACCGCCGATTCGTAGAATTCGAAGAAACCCAGGAGGATCTCGCCCAGTGCATCGGCGCGAGCCGGGAAGCCTTCTCCCGGGCGCTCCGGCTGTTGTCGGATCTGGAGCTTATCCACAGCACTTTCCCGGTCATCCGCATCACCGATGCGGAAAAGCTGCAACGCTACGCCAAAGGTTGATCCCCGTCCCTCGGCGGCCCGGCAATGCCCCTTGAATGCAGGCCGAATCCAGGTAAACTGATCCTTCCGTTCCGGTGTAGCTCAGTTGGTTAGAGCGCTAGACTGTTAATCTGGATGTCGGAGGTTCGAGTCCTCTCACCGGAGCCAAAAAACGCCCTGCGCCAGCAGGGTATTTTTTTGCGGAGGGGAGAGGACTCGAATCACAGAATTGCTGGCAGGTAGCCGCCGGCGGAGGCGCCTGCGCCGGAGCCGAGAAGCGGCGTGCCAGCAATTCGTGCGGCGCGGAGCGGAGTCCTCTCACCGGAGCCAAAAAACGCCCTGCGCCAGCAGGGCTTTTTTTTGCGGAGGGGAGAGGACTCGAATCACAGACTAGGACCTTTGCAATTCCATGAGGATCTGCCTGGCGCAGGCCTTGAGGGTTTCGATGACGCCGACACCCTGGCTGGCGATGCCCTCGATCATGGGCTCGTTGCGGAAGCGGAGGAGCCGCTCCATTTCGTCGGCTTTCTCGGCGGTGGGCATGTCCCGTTTGTTGAGCTGCAGGACGTAAGGGATGGTGCGGATGTCGAAGCCGTTGTCCTTGAGGTTCGTCGCGAGATTGGCGATGGCCTCGATATTGGCTTCCATCCGGGGGCGCTGGCTGTCCGCCACGAAGATCACGCCATCGCAGCCCCGCAGGATGAGTTTTCTCGACGCGTCGTAGAACACCTGGCCCGGCACGGTGTAGAGGTGGAAACGGACCTTGAAGCCCTTGACCGTGCCCATGTCCAGGGGAAGAAAATCGAAAAACAGGGTGCGGTCGGTTTCCGTCGCCAGGCTCACCAGCTTGCCCCGTTTTTCGGGGTTGGCCTGCTCGTGGATCCACTGGATGTTCGTGGTCTTCCCGCAGAGGCCTGGACCGTAGTACACGATCTTGCAATTGATTTCGCGCGAGGCGTAGTTGATGAAGGTCATGGCGTGGTTTCCTCGTCCGTCATCAAACTTCAATCGCCAAAGAGCTTGTCAATGTCGTCGTCCGTGATCTCGCTGAAGGGGCTCTCGAACTTGGTTCCAGGGCCGCTCTCCTCGTTGGCCCGGGTCTCCACCCGCTCGAAAATCTCCTGTAGTTCCCTCGAAGCTTTCTTCACTCGCAAGCGCACCAGCGCCAGGCTGGATCCCTGATCGAAAATCACCACGAGGATGCCGCGCTTGCCCACGATGGAAATGTGCAGGTTATCCTTTTCGCCTTCGTGGAACAGGAGGCTGAATTCCTTTTCCCCGATGAGCTTGGCCAGGCCGTCCGTGGCGGCCACGTTGCCAGCGGTGAGGGAAGCCAGGCTGGTGGCGTCAATGCTTTGCACATCCCCGGCGGAGGCGATCTGCTGCCCGTTCTTGTCCACCAGGAAAACCACCTTGGCGGAAGCATCTTTCTGCAGACGGCCAATGATGTCCTGGAGTTGCTTGAACTCCTCCTCGAACATGACCAGATCGAGCTTGGACACAGATCCTCCGACACCGAGACGATCCTTCGAGGATAACAGGCTCTACGACCCGGTATCGCCAAGAGGCCAAAGAACCCTTTTCGAGAGGGCGTGGTCCACAAAAAAAACGGGCCCTCGCGGACCCGCTTCTTGGCGAAGAAGGCGATTAGGCCTTGTGCTCGTCTTTCTTCTCTTCCTTAGCTTCGGTCTTTGCCTTGTGGACTTTCTTGACAGCCTTCTTATTGGCCTTCGCGACCTTTTCATCAGCCTTCACACCAGCCTCGGCAACTTTTTCGTCAGCCTTCTTCGCGGCCTTCGTGGCTTTTTTGGCAGCTTTCTTATCGGCCTTGGCAACCTTGTCATCAGCCTTCTTGTCGTCGCCCAGGATCATGGCGCTCT
>JAJYMZ010000240.1 GCA_021786615.1 Acidobacteriota bacterium | reverse complement strand
CTCCACCAGGCGACCGCCGCGGTTCAACTGGGCCTGGGTGGCCTTGTCGAGGTCCGAACCGAACTGGGCGAAAGCCGCCAGCTCGCGGTACTGGGCGAGGTCCAGCTTGATGGTGCCAGCCACGGACTTCATGGCCTTCACCTGGGCGGAACCGCCCACGCGGCTCACGGAGATGCCCACGTTCACCGCCGGGCGGACGCCAGCGTTGAAGAGGTCGCCTTCCAGGAAGATCTGGCCGTCGGTGATGGAGATGACGTTGGTGGGAATGTAGGCGGACACGTCGCCGGCCTGGGTCTCGATGACCGGCAAGGCCGTCAAGGAGCCAGCGCCGCGCTCATCACTGAGCTTGCAGGCCCGTTCCAGCAGGCGGGAATGGAGGTAGAACACGTCGCCAGGGTAGGCCTCGCGTCCCGGAGGACGGCGCACCAGCAGCGAAATTTCGCGGTAGGCCGCGGCCTGTTTGGAGAGGTCGTCGTAGATGCAAAGCACGTGACCGCCGGGATTGTCCTTGCCCGCGGGCTTGTCGTCCTTGCCGGTGTGCATGAAGTATTCGCCTAGGGCCGCGCCGGTCATGGGCGCCAGGAAGAGCAGTGGAGCGGGCTCCGACGCGGTGGCGGAGACCACGATGGTGTGCTTCATGGCGTCGTACTGTTCCAGGGTCTTCACCACCTGGGCCACGGTGGAGCGCTTCTGGCCGATGGCCACATAGATGCAGATGACGCCGGTATCGCGCTGGTTGATGATGGTATCAATGGCCACGGCGGTCTTGCCGGTCTGGCGGTCGCCGATGATGAGCTCACGCTGGCCCCGGCCGATGGGGATCAGGGAATCAATGGCCTTGAGGCCTGTCTGCATGGGCTCGTGCACACTTCGGCGATCCACGATGCCCGGCGCGATGCGCTCGATGGGGTTGGTGGCGGTGGCCTGGATGGGCCCCTTGCCGTCAATGGGAAGGCCCAGAGCGTCCACCACGCGGCCCACGAAGGCCGGGCCTACAGGCACGGACATGATCTTGCCGGTGCGCTTGACCGTGTCGCCTTCCTTGAGGATCTCCGCGTTGCCCAGGATGATGATGCCGACGTTGTCCTCTTCCAGGTTGAAGGCGAGGCCCATCACTGATTCCTTTTCGGAGATCAGCTCCAGAAGCTCGCCGGCCATGACCTTTTCCAGCCCGTAGGCGCGGGCGATGCCGTCGCCGACGCTGATGATCGTGCCGACCTCGGCTACATCCACATGGGCGTCAAAACCCGTGATCTGGCCCCGAATGATGCGGGAAATCTCTTCCGCGCGAATGTCCATGAATGCCTCCGAACGACTGGATTAGAGCGAGGTGATTGAAATGTGATCAAGCAGACAGCAGCTGGTTTTTCATTTGATGCAATTGTCCCTGGAGGGAGGCGTCGAGCACTGTCGAGCCCACCTGGACCTTCAGCCCCCCGATGAGCTCCGGGTCCTGTTTCTGGACCAGGCGGATGCTCTTGCCCGTGCGGCGGCCCAGGTTGGAGGTGAGCTGTTTGGCCTGCTCATCGCTCAAGGGCGAGGCTGAAACCACCGTGGCTTCCACCACGCCCGCCTTTTGATCCACCAGCGCATTGAAGGCCTGTTCGATCTCGAAGATCAGGCCCAGGCGTCCGCCCTCGGTGACCACCTTGAAGAAATTCCCCAGGGTCATGGAGATGCCCGCCTGGCGCATGACGGCGTCGAACACATAGGCTTTCTGCGTGGGCAGCACCAGGGGGTTGGCGACGAGCCGCTGGAGATCGGCGTTGCCGCGCACCAAGGCGGCCACCTCGCCCAGTTCATGCTGGAGCACGACGAGATCGCCGTGCAGATCCCCGATTTCCACCAGGGCCTTGGCGTAGCGGTTGGCGATGAGGCGATTGCTCATTGGATGCCCCCGGCGTGGTTGATCTGCTCGATGGCGCGATCCAGGGTGGTTGACGCGGTGGCGCCCTGGAGCTGGGTCTTCAATTTCTTGGCGGCGCCTTCGGTGGCCAGCCCTGCCACAAGCGCCCGTAATTCGGCTTCGGCGGCCTTGCGCTGATTTTCGATATCGGTCCTGGTTTGCGCGAGAATCGCGGCGGCCTCGGCACGGGCGCCTTCCAGGATGCGCTGCTTCTCGGCTTCGGAATCCACTTCGGCTTTCTGGAGAATGCTGCCAAGTTCCGCTTGAAGCCCGGCCATCTTGGCTTCCAGCTCGCTGATTTGCGCTTCGCCTTCGGCCTTGTCCTTCTCGGCTTGGGAAAGGCGATGTTCCAGCTCCTTGGCCCGGGCCTTGAACGCCGCGCTAAGGGCGCCCTTGGTGAGGAAGACCAGTCCGCCCGCGAAGATCAGGAAATTGATCACCTTGATGGCGAATTGCGCCCCTGCGCCCAGCACCATGCCGAACAGCTTGACGGGCGGGCCGTGATGTTCGGCTTCATGCGCGGCACCAACTTCATGAACCGTGGCACCTTCAGCTGCCGTGGAATCATTAACTTCTGCACCGCGGCCGGGGACGGGGCCATGCTGCTCTGTTTCTGTGGATGGATGGGATTGCCCGGCCGTGGAAGAAGTCGCGTGGTCCTGGGCCATCAGAGTGTTCGGGGCGAGCGTAAAAATCGAAATCATGGCGCAAGCCGTAATCGGGAGGAGGAGACCGGATCGCTTCATGGACATCCCTCAGGCTTGCTTCAAAAGGCGCTGGGCCATGGATTCTGCGATCATATCCACCTGGGCCATCAATTCGCTCGAGGCGGCCTCGGCCTGAGCTTTCAGCTGCGCCAGGGAGGATTCCCGCTGGGCCTGGGCCTGGGCGCGGGTCTGATCCAGCAGCGCCTGTTTTTCTTTGGATGCCGCCTCAGCCAAGGCTTTGCGGTGGTTGAAGGCCTGGGTTCTCAGGTCCCGCAACTTGGATTGGTACTCGGCCTGGCGCTGTTCAATCATCGCCAGCGCGAGGGCCTTGGCTTCGGAACCGGCGCTCATGTCCTTCTCCCGCTGATCCATGACGGCCACCAGGGGCTTGAAAAAAGATGCTTTCAGGAAGAAATAGAGGACCGTCACCAGGAGCGCGACGAAAAGCAGTTCCTTCCAATTGAGCTGCATGGGAGCCGGAAGGCTCTCGATGAAGCCCTTGGGCTCACCCCCCAGCAACCCGAAACTCGCCGCCTGCCATACGATCACAGCTTTCCCCTTCAGAGACTGCCGAGTCCCAGGGTGGCCTTCCTTGGAGAACGCCGCCTGGAATTCACGCGAGAATGAATAGACCCACGTCCCCGCGCATACAGACCTATGAATCTACCAGCAGAGTCGCGAGGGCTCAATTGAAGGTTTTGAGCTTGACGCCCCCAGCCTCCAATGCAACCATTTGGACTCAGGCGATACGGGCGATTAGCTCAGTCGGTAGAGCAGCTGCTTTACACGCAGCATGTCGGCGGTTCGAGTCCGTCATCGCCCACCAGCCATGGTGAAGCAGCACAAATGGGGTTGTAGCTCAGTCGGTTAGAGTGCCAGCCTGTCACGCTGGAAGTCGCGGGTTCGAGCCCCGTCAGCCCCGCCAAAAAAAACGCCCCGATAGGGGCATTTTTTTTGGCGGGGCTGACGGGGCTCGAATATGAG
>JAJYMZ010000150.1 GCA_021786615.1 Acidobacteriota bacterium | reverse complement strand
TCGTCCCGGGCCGATATCTTCCCGCTCAACCAGACGCCCGCCAAAGGCAAGGCCACCACCGTCATCCAGAAAGCGGGTTCCCATTTGAGGTGGTAGTCCCATGGATCGCCCCTGTACAGCCGATGATCCCGCCAGGCGCCGATTCCCAACGACAGACAGGCACCAATCCAGGCCACGAGAAGACCACCCCGAAAACCAGCCGAACGGCGCAGCCTCGGCGCGGCCATGGCCATCAGGCCCAGTGCAACCAAGGCGATGAGCAGGTAGCCCGGATGGGGCGCGTCCAGCACCCAGTAACGATGAGCTGGCGGAACTTCCTCGACCTCCCGCGCATGGGGATGCGCGATGTCCTCATCGCTGAGAGCAAGCTGGTATCCCCGCAGCGTGCTTTCGTTCTGGCCGGGCTTCCGCCCTTGGGGACCTGGGCAGCTGATGGTCATCCAGGGCAGGCAGAAGAGCACCGCCAGCAACAGGCCGTGAAGAGAAGGGAGCCAGCGGTTCATAGAAACCCCAGTGGAGCTTGTGGTCCGAATGTTTGGCCGAAGCATAACGCCGCGACCGGATCAGGACCAACTCGCCGCTCAGGAAGGCATCCATGGCTCAGCACGAACTCCAGGCTTCCGCCGTTAGAAGCGCCATTCGAAGCAGACGCGTTGGCCGGGCTTTGCCCGGACACCGCGTGGGGAGCACGAGGGGGACGCAGAGGGAGCAAAGCGACCGGGCGGTCCCCCTCGTTCATATCAGGGCCCCTTTCAGAGCTTCGCTGTGGGCGCGAAGCGGGGTGGATGCCGCGCCTGGGTGAGCTGCTCGAAGGCGAAGCCCAGGTTCAGGAGCATCCGCTCGCTCCAGGCGCGCCCGAAGAACGAGAGCCCCATGGGAAGGCCGAACGCGAAACCCATGGGCACCGTGAGATGGGGATAGCCCGCCACCGCGGCCGGAGAGGAACAGCTGCCGCCGCCCCCGCCGCCATTCACCAGATCCGTGACGTCCGCCGGATTTCCCGTGGGCGCTAGAAGCGCGTCCAGTTTGTGCTTGTCCATGGCCGCATCAATGCCCTCGATTCGAGAGAGGCGTCGGCAAGTCTCCAAGGCCTTGAGATAGGCGGGTTCCGTGAGCGGCCCTTTGCCATCGGCCTGCTGAAGGAGCTGCTGGCCGAAGTAGCGGAGCTCCTGGTCCCCGTGGGCGTCATTGAAGGCGATGAGAGCTTTGAGATCTTTCACGGCACCGCCCCGCGCCGCCAAGTAGGCATTGAGATCGGTCTTGAACTCGAACAGCAGCACTTCTAACTCTGCATCGTCGTAGGCGCTGGTGGACAATTCGATCGGATCAATGAGTTCCGCGCCCGCGGTCTTGATCGCATCGAGGGCCGAGGCGAAGGCCTTGGCCAGATGGGGATTCGAGCCCATGAAACTGCGCACCACGCCGAGCCGCGCGCCCTTCAATCCGGCGGGATCAAGGAAGCGCGTGTAATCCTCCACGGCCTTCCCTCGGGAAGCTTCGGTAACGGAGTCCTTGGGGTCCGGGCCGGTCATCGCTCCCAGCAGCATCGCCACATCGCGCACCGTTCGTCCCATGGGTCCCGCCGTGTCCTGGCTGTGGGCGATGGGGATGATGCCGCTGCGGCTCACCAGGCCGAGGGTCGGTTTCAGGCCCACGATGCCGCAGGCATTGGAGGGACTCACGATGGAGCCATCGGTCTCGGTGCCCACCGCCGCCGCGCACAGGCTCGCCGCCACGGCCACCGCGGACCCAGAACTGGAGCCCGAAGGGTTGCGGTCCAACGCATAAGGATTTCGCGTGAGGCCGCCCCGGCCGCTCCAGCCGCTGGTGGAGCCCTTCCCCCGGAAATTCGCCCATTCGCTGAGATTCGCCTTGCCGAGAATCACGGCACCCGCATCGCGCAGCCTCTGCACGACGAAGGCATCCACCTTGGGCGCGGGCGCATCCTGGAGGGCCAGGGACCCGGCGGTGGTGTGCATCTTGTCGGCGGTATCAAGGTTGTCCTTGATGAGCACGGGAATGCCGTGCAGCGGGCCTCGCAGGCCTTTCTCTTTGCGCTCCTTGTCCAGCGCCGCGGCGATGGCCAGGGCATCAGGATTCAGTTCGATGACCGCATGCAGCTTCGGCCCAGCCTGGTCCAGGGCGCGGATGCGCGCGAGGTAGCCCGCCACCACCTGCCTGGAAGTCCAGCGCCCGGAGGCCAGCCCTGCCTGCAGTTCGGTGAGACTCAACTCTTCCAGCTTGAGGGCGCCCTTGGCGGTGGTTGCGCTTTGCAATGGCGAAGCAAGGGTGAAGGCGCCCGCGGCCAAGCCGAGGTTCAGGAAATCGCGGCGATTCAGGTCCAGATGCATCGAATGGGCCATGGCAAGCTCCGGGTTGTCCCAGCAGCATACCTCTAGAACTGCAGCCATTCACCGGTGCAGGCCGGACATCCGCCGATATTTTCTCGACACGTTTTCGACCTACCCCCAATTTGGGCTTTGGAGATCATTCTGGAGGTCCCCATGACCAAGTTCCTGCTTTGGTGCATCCTGCTGGTGATGTGCTGGCCGCTGGCACTGTTGGCGCTGGTGCTTTACCCCTTCGTCTGGCTGCTATTCCTGCCCTTCCGCATCGTAGGCCTCACGGTGCATGGCCTGCTGGCCTTCCTGAGCGCGTTGTTCCTGTTGCCCGCTCGGTTGTTGGGTGCCAGGACCTGATCACACCAGCGCTTGCTCCAGCGCGGTCGCATGGATCTCCCGCAATTCCGCCGCGTCCGCGTCCAGGATGGGCTGGCCGTCCACGGCCACGGTGACACGCTTGCCGCCGGTGATGCCGAGTTTCGCCAGATGGACGCGATGGGTCTGGCAGAGCGCTTGGAGCGCGCTTTCCCCTTCGCCGCTGACGCTCACGACGATGCGTCCAGCGGTCTCTCCGAAGAGCAGGCTGTCCAGGCGCAGGTCGCGCTTCGAGAGCATCAGCTGGCAGCCCATCCCACCACCAAACGCGGACTCGAGGATAGTGGTGAGCAGGCCTCCTTCTGAAGTATCGTGGGCGCTGCGGATGAGACCCAGGCGGATGCCTTCGCGCACGCAGGCCTGGAGCCGGAATTCGTCATCCAGGCGCAGTTCCGGGCAGGATCCGAAGACCTTGCCCGTGCGCAGTTTCAGGTACTCGCTGCCGCCCAGTTCATCGCGAGTCTCGCCCAGCAAGAAGATGCCGTCAAAAGGCGCGCGGAACGCGGAGCCGCAGAAACGGTTGCCCACTTGAGAAAGCGCCGTGGCGTCCGGCGCGTTCACGTCCACGGGCAGCGCCACATCCTCGATGAGGCCCACCGCTGCGATCATGGGCGTCGGAAAAATGCCCACGCCCTCGGTGTCGTTGTAGAGGCTCACATTGCCGCTGACGACGGGTGTGTTGAGCGCCAGGCAGGCCTGGCGGATGCCGAGACAACCCTGCTCGAAGGCCCACATGTTTTCGGGTTTCTCGGGGTTGCCGTAGTTGAGGCAATCGCTGAGGCCGATGGGTTCGGCACCGACGCAGGAGAGGTTGCGGCAGGCTTCAGCCACGGCGTGGGCGGCGCCCCAGAAGGGATCCAGAAAAGCAAAGCGCGAATTGC
>JAJYMZ010000213.1 GCA_021786615.1 Acidobacteriota bacterium | reverse complement strand
GATCTGCTGAAGGATGGCGTCATCGCGTATCCCACGGACACGCTCTTCGGCCTGGGCTGCCTGGCCTCCCGCAAAAAAGCGGTGGCCCGCATCCAATCGCTCAAGGGGCGGGACCCAAAAAAACCCATGAGCATTCTATGCGCGGATTTCGAAATGCTCTGCCGCTACACGCGCCATCTGGACACACCCACTTTCCGCCTGCTGAAACAGATGCTGCCCGGCCCCTACACGGCCCTGCTGCCGGCGAACCATCAAGTGCCCAGGTATCTGGAATCGAAAGGCAACGGCAGGGCGCACCCGATCGTAGGACTGCGCATTCCAGATCATAAATTTTGCCGTGAGCTGTCCAAATTGCTGGGTGAACCCATCATCACCACCAGCTGCAACCTCAGCGGCGAAGCCACCCTGAACACCGCCTGGGAAATCGAAGAAGAACTGGGGCACGCCCTGGATCTGGTCATTGATTGCGGCCAGCCCATGGGCATCGGCAGCACCATCGTGGACCTCACCGGCGAAGAGCCGGTGCTGGTGCGCGAAGGCGCGGGGGCTTGGCCGATCTAGGTTCAATCCACCCGGTAATGGCATCCCCGGCTCTCCTTGTTGAGGAGCGCGGCTTTCAAGATCAGCCGGGCGCAGATGATGGCGCTGCGCAGTTCCAGGATGCGGCGGGAGAGGGGAGCTTCGCGGTAGAAGCGCTCCAGGCGGTGATAGAAATAGCTCATGTCCGCATGGCCCCGCTCCAGGCGGGCGCCGCTGCGGATGATGCCCGCATAGTTCCAGAGGGTGGTGCGGATCAGGTTCCAATCCTGCTCCACCAGCAAGGGATCGGGGCTTTCCAGATGTCTGGACGGTTGCCACGGGGCGAAGGCCTGAGCCTCGGGTGGTTCGATTTCCGGCAGTTCAGCGTGGATCGCCTCCGCTGCCCGGTAGCCCCAGACCAGGCCTTCCAGCAGCGATGTGGAAGCCAGGCGGTTCGCGCCATGCAGGCCCGTGCAGGCTACCTCGCCCGCAGCGTATAGGCCTGGCAGCGAGGCGCGCCCGTCCAGGTCCACCAGCACGCCGCCGCAGAAATAATGGGCCGCGGGCACCACGGGAATGGGCTGACGCAGCGGATCCAGGCCCTCCGCGGCGCAGGCGGCGAAAACCGTGGGAAAGTGGCCGGCGATGTCCAGCTTGGCCATCAAGGGGCGCAGGTCCAGGTAGACCGAAGCCTCGCCGCTGGTGGCCAGTTCCTGGAAGATGGCCCGGCTCACTACATCCCGGGGCGCCAGCTCCATGTGCTCGGGAGCATATTTCTGCATGAAGCGCTCACCTTTGCGATTCACAAGATGGGCGCCTTCCCCGCGCAAGGCTTCGGTCAGCAACATGCGGGGCTTGCCTGGCACATACAGGGCGGTGGGATGGAACTGCTCATACTCGCAGTTCACGATGCGCGCGGTGGCGCGGTAGGCGGCCGCCAAGCCATCGCCCGTGGCCGAGGCGGGATTCGTGGTGTGCAGGTAGAGGTAACCCAGGCCTCCAGTGGCGAGCACCGTGCGCTTGGCGATGGCCGTGGTCACGTCCCCCGTGGCCTCTTCAAAGAGGTAGGCGCCCCATACCTGCATGGGATCGTAGACCCTCAAGGGATCCGCAGCATGGTGGGGCATGGTCAATAAATCAATGAGCATACGGTTTTCCAGCACGCGAATGCGTGGATGGGCGCTCACCGCCCCATTGAGCGTTTCCTGGATGACGCGGCCTGTGGCGTCCTTGGCGTGGTAGATGCGCTTGGCGCTGTGCGCCGCTTCCCGGGTGGGATCCGGCAGGCCCTCGTCATTCTGGTCGAAGGGCACGCCGAGGCGATTCCAGAGAAAATCCCGGCAGAGTTTTGGTCCTGTTTCCGCCAACATCTGCACCGCTTCATGACGGCAAAGGCCCGCCCCGGCGGCTTCGATATCCGCAGCCAGCAGGCTGGGCGAATCGTGTTCGGCTTCCCCGGGCAAACCGATGATGCCCCCTTGGGCCCAGGACGTGTTCGTCATGCCTAGGGCGTCCTTGGCCACCAGCACGACGTCCGCGCCGAGATCCGCCGCCCGGAGCGCCGACACGCATCCGGCGATTCCCGCCCCCAGCACCAGCACATCGCAAGTGATCATGAAAGCTCCCATCGCGGGGCGGGCGGGGCCCACAGCGACTCAAAACCCTTTTGCCCAAGCTCCAGCCACGCCGCGCGTTGCCGGGTGGATGCAACCGCTTCGCGATGATCCACCCTGCCCCAGGGGGTATCCAGCAGGCCGCCAAACTTTTCCAGTCGCTGGGCGGAATCCCGCCAGACAGCCTTCATGCCGCGCCGATTGTGGAGTTGGAGGTGGTGGTACCCCGCGGTCATCAAAATGAGGCCCTGCAGGCCTTCCCGAAGATCCCCGGCGGCATCTCTCCAGAGGCTCTCCAGCGCATCGTGGGCCTCGTGATAGAGCGCGCTGTTGAAGAGCACCAGGCCCGCCTTCAAGGGATAACTTTCATCTGAAGGCAGTTCGGTCAGGGCCGACAGCGCGATGCCGCTGCGCAGGCTCACCAGGGGGCCGAAAGCCCCCCAAGCGCCATGGGGCCTGAACCCCGTGTCTCCCTGTTCCGCCGTGTCCGGAAAGCGCGCCGTCGCATCCCGCCAGGAGGCCTCGGGATCATCCTGACCCACGGTCTGCAGCATCTTCGCGGCGTGGGCGAAGAGCACGGGCTCCGGCAAACCGCCGGGATACTCCTTGCGCAGTCTCGGCGCTCCCAGCACCGTGGGCCACACCAGCAGAGCCCGCTCATTGGGATCTTCAAGCGCAGCTTCCAGCCGCGTTCTCAGGAAGTGCTGGACCGGGATCGGAAGGTGAGGCTGGCGCTGGAAAAAGATGGGCTTCACGGAGTCGCAGCTCACGAATGCGCTTCCCGCAGCACCAGCGCCGATTCGGCGGCTTCTGCTGTCTCCCTGGCTTCGATCCAGGATTCCAGGGACACCAGATTCAAGCCGGACCAGAGCTTCCTCAGGCGCGAACCGTACCCCTGCAACCCCGCCCGATGGGCGAAACGATGACCCAGGCTGGCGTTGGGAAGCAAGGGCTGGCCCTCGTCCAGTTCCCATGGGTGGAGCACCAAGGGTGTGCCCGCGGATTCGATGTGCAAGGCTTTGAGCTCGGCTGCCAGTAAAAATTTCGGGAGCACGCGCATGGCCCATCCCCAGAGCGGGACCGTCAGAGGCCCCAGACCCAGGACCGGCGGCGGCAACTCCCATAGGTCCTGGGCCAGGCGGTAGGGCCGCCTGGCCCAAGAGGGATCGCCCAGGACTTTCAACGGCGCGCGGCTGGAATCAAAGGTGAAGCCCAGCGCGGGCAGTTCCCGCCAGTACTCCGAGGCTGCATCCCGCAGGCTCCATTCCGGCGCCCTGAAGCCCAGGACCCGCGAGCCGGAAAGATCCTCGATGAAGGCTTTTCCCTCGATCAACGATCGGCGGAAGGAGGCGCGGTCCTGGGTGAAGGCGCGGCTGTGGGTGAGGCCGTGGAGACCGATGCGGTGGCCCTTCGAGACGATGCGCCGCAGCAACGCGGGGTGCCGCTTCGCCTGGTCGGCGAGACAGAACCAGGTGCCCTGGGCG
>JAJYMZ010000064.1 GCA_021786615.1 Acidobacteriota bacterium | reverse complement strand
GTCGTCCTGATCACCCATGGGGCCACCGCCCTTGCGTTCCAGGATGCCGATGATCTCGAAGGGCATGTTGCCAAGCCGGATGGTCTGGCCGATGGGATCTTCGCCGCCGGGGAATAGATTGTCCTGCACCGTCTTGCCGATGACCGCCACCTTGGCTTGGCTCCGCACCTCCTGATCGTTGAAGTAGCGGCCCTTTTCCAGGTTCCAGCTCTTGATCTGGAGGAAATCCGGATCCGCGCCCGCCACGGTTCCCACCAGCCAGTTGTTGTTGCCATAGACGGCGGGTTTCGCTGTGCGCACGTAGGGAGTGGCGGCGGCCACGCTGCTGCTGAGATCCCGTTCGATGGCGGTAGCGTCCTCTTCGGAAAGAGTGGTGTCCATGCCGCCCATGCCCACGGGCCCACCGGTCTTGGAGCTGGAGCCCGGGAAAATCATGATGAGATTCGTGCCCATGCTGCGGATGATTTCTTGGGAAGCCTGTTTGGAACCCTCTCCAATGCCGATCATGGCGATGACCGCCCCGACACCGATGATGATGCCGAGCATCGTCAGGAAGGCGCGCATCTTGTTGCGGGTGATGGCGAAAAAGGCCAATTTGAGAAGCTCGATGACGCTCACGGTTCTGTTTCCCCTAATGCAAGCGCCCTCTGCCAGTCAGCGGGGCGGCGCTGACGTTTGCGCGCTTGGGATCCTCCACGCCCACCAGGACCTGCGTCCCTTCAACGATGCCTTCGCCACTGATTTCCGTGGCTTGGCCGTCAGAGATCCCCACTTTCACGACCACCGCCTTGGGTTTTCCATCAGGCCCTAGGATCCAGACCCGGTCATCGCGCTTCGCCACCATTCCAGGAGGAGCAGCGCGAGATTGGCCCGTGGGGCGAGCTGGACCAGGGCCCGTCCTGCCGTTTTCGCCACCTGATCCCTTCGTCCTTGCCGCCCCGGCGTCATCGGCGGGCATGAAGGCCGACGGATTGAATCGAAGCGCGGCAGAGGGCACCTTGAGCACATCTTCCTTGACCTGGGTAAGAATGGTCACATTCGCTGTCATGCCCGGGCGCAATTTCAGATCGTCGTTGGCCACTTGCACGACCACCTTGTAGTTCACGACATTCTGCACGATGACGGGTTCCAGCCGCACCTGGTTCACGCGGCCATGGAATTGGGTTTCAGGGTAGGAGTCCACCGTGAACAAGGCTGGCTGGCCCTCTTTCACCTGCCCGATGTCGGCTTCGTCAATGCTGGCTTCGACTTTCATTTTGGTGAGATCCTGGGCGATGACGAAGAGATTGGGCGTGCTGAAACTGGCCGCCACGGTCTGGCCGACGTCAATGCTCCGGCTCACCACCACGCCGGCCACGGGGGCCGTGATGGTGCAGTAGTCCAAGTTCGCCTGGGCCTTCGCCAGCGTCGCCTTGGCGCTGGAAACATCATCCTGGGCGCGGTCCGCGGTCACCTGGGAAGCATCCAGATCCGCTTGAGCGATGAGCTTGTCCGCGAAGAGCCGCTTGGCTCTTGCGAGCTGGCGCCGGGCATCCGCCAGGGCGGTTTCGGCCTTGCCCACGTTCGCCTTGGCATCCTGCACGGTGGCCGCGTAGACCGTGGTATCAATCTGGGCGATGGGCTGGCCCTTTTTCACCTGGGAGTTGTAGTCCACGTAGAGATTTGAAATGGTGCCGGATACCTGGGAACCGACGGTCACCTGGATGAGGCCCGAGAGGGTGCCCGAAGCGCTGATGCGCTGCTTCAAACTGCCCCGTTGAACCGGCGCCATGCGCCACTTCACGGCGTCTTTAGGCCGATTAAGCAGATAGAGCGCCCCGCCCCCGGCCACGATCGCGATCCCACCCAGCCAGATCCACAGCTTGCCCTTCATGCCCACCTCATTCTTCCGTGCCCAATCCATATACCTTTACATACGAGGGTGCCAGATCAAAAAGGTTTAACAGGTGTTGAAATATTCTGCACATATAAAGGCGCAATCGTGCTGTCCATGGCCTAGCGCAGCGTTTCGATGCCTTCTTTCAGCGCCCTTGCCGCGAAGCCATCCACCAGGAAAGTCTGGAAGAACCCACCCGCCAGGATGATGGCCGCGCAAAGCAGAACCGTGGTGGTGGACAGGAAGGACTGGACTTCAGGTTTCTCGGCGGCTTCGCGGGCTTGGGCTTCGGAGGGCTGTTCCAGGAAGAGGGCGATGACTACGCGCAGGTAATAATAAACGGACACCAGGCTGGCGGTGACGCCCAGCACCGCGAGGCCCACGTGGCCCGTCTTCACCAGCTCCTTGAAGATGAAATATTTCCCAAAAAATCCACCCGTGGGGGGGATGCCCGCCAGGCTGAGCATGGTGATGACCACGGCAATGCCAAGGATGGGGCGCTTCCATCCCAGGCCGCGCAAATCCTCAAACCGAGTGTGCTCGCCCACCAATCCGAAGGCCGTCAACATGCCAAAGGCCGCCATGTTCATGGCGAGGTAGATGACCAGATAAAACAGCACTCCCGTGTACGCCTCGGCCGTTCCCGCCACGAAGCCCAGGAGCAGGTAACCCGCGTGGCTGATGCTGGAATAGGCCAGCATCCGCTTGACGTTGGTTTGGGGCAGCGCTGACAGATTGCCGATGATCATTGAAGCGGCGGCGAGCACCGCCAGGGCCATGCCCACCCGCTGGCCTGTGGCCGTGTGCAGGCCCATGGCGCCCGGGAAAGCGCGCATGAGGGCGATGACCGCCACCCCCTTGGTGGCCACGGACATGAAGCCCGAGATGGGCTGGGGCGCCGCTTCGTAGACGTCCGGGGTCCACTGGTGGAAGGGCACGGCGCTGATCTTGAACAGGAAGCCCATGAGCAGCAAGGCGGTGCCAACAAGGATCAACGGATCTGCGCCGCTGGCTTGAATCGCGCGGCCGATGCCGTCCAGTTCCAGCGTCCCGGTCAGGCCGTAGAGGAGCACCGTGCCCATGAGAAAGCAGCTGGAGGCCACGGCGCCGGTGATGAAGTACTTCATGCCCCCTTCCACGGATTCCTCCCGGAATCGCACGATGGCGGTGAGCACATAAAGCGGCAGGCTCAGGAGCTCCAGGCCCAGGAACATCATCAGCAGATTCGTGGTGGAGGCGAACAGCATCATGCCCACCACCGAGAAGAGGAGCAGCGATAGGGTCTCCCCCTTCACCCAGCCTTCATGATGCAGGTGGTCCCAAAGCTGCAGCAGCGCCATCATGGCCGCCACGGTCACGAAGATCCCCGAGAACTGGCCCAGGCGGTCCATCTTCAGGCCGGAGAAGGACACGTTCTGCCCAGAGGCCCAGATCTTCGTGAGGTAGAAAAAACTGACTCCCAATCCCAGCATGGCCATGCCGAACATGGCGGCCCGCACGGATTTCACCGTGTCCTGATCTTTGTCCAGGCTGGCGATGGGAATGAGGCAGGCCGCCGCGGCGGGCACCATCAATGGCATGAGGGCGAGCCAATTCTGAGCGGTGAGATTCATTTCCGCACCTCTTCAACCCTATGGACCTGCGAGTCCGGAGCAGCTCCATTGGCGGCCATTTCGCTGTGGGCCCCAAGCTCAGGCGCAGACCTGGGTTGGGGATTCACCTTGGGCTCTGGCGCCTTCACCGCGCGCAAAAGGTTGGCGACGGGCTGCTCGGAGAT
>JAJYMZ010000279.1 GCA_021786615.1 Acidobacteriota bacterium | reverse complement strand
GAGCGGGCCGGGATGCCCATCCACATTCCCGGCGATGTGAAAGGCGTCTGCTGCGGCGTTCCTTTCAGTTCCAAGGGCTACGACGCGGCGCACCGGTTCAGCGTGAATCGCGCCATCGAGAGTTGCTGGGAGTGGAGTCAAGCAGGCCACCTCTCCATCGTGGTGGACACAAGCCCCTGCACATATGGCCTGCTCACTTGCCGCTCCTATCTGATCCCGGAGAACCAGGCGAAATTCGACCACCTGAAGATCCTCGATGCCACGGCCTTCGCCCACGATGTGCTGCTGCCCAGGCTCCCAGTGGCCCGCAAGGTGAACGCAGTGGCCCTCTACCCTGTCTGCTCCATCACCAAGCTGAATCTCACGCCGAAACTAGAAGCCATCGCCAGAGCCTGCGCCCACCGTGTGGTGACGCCCCTTGAAGCCAGCTGCTGCGGTTTCGCCGGGGATCGGGGGCTCACTCATCCCGAACTGACGGCTGCGGCCACCGCGCGCGAGGCTCTTCTGTTGAAAGCCCAATCCCTCGATGGCCACTACTCCAGCAGCCGCACTTGCGAGATGGGCCTGACCCGTGCCACGGGGCAGGTGTATCGGAGCTTCCTCTACCTGCTGGAAGCGTCTACGCGAGGGGAAGGTAGCTCATGATCCGGGGGAGGATCCCATCACACCGGAACCACCCTGCTTCCGTCCCAACGAAGACCGAGGATCTGAACGCGGGTGCCGCTCTGCACAAGGCCAGCCTTGAGTACCGCCACAGCCTCTGAGCCTGCCCGGCGTTCAGCATTGAAAGTGATGCCATCTTCGTCGCTGGATTTGGCCTTGGCGCCGAAGGCCTGTGCGGGGCCCCAGTCGTTCTTGTCATGAAGAGCTGGGTGACCCCTTCGCACATCCAGCGTCTCCCCCGTCAATGCGAACTGGGCCAGGACGAAATAATGGGTCTTGATTTTTGGCGCGGCGGAATGCTTCAAGCGGTCTTCCAGGTGGTGTTCCACTTCCGCCCGGCAGGTCTCGCTCTCTTCCCCCATGTATGCAACAGAAAACGAACCATCCGAGAACCGGCTTGGAGCATTGCCACAGGGTTGCCTCAAGTAGGACCGCAGTTTGGTGAGTGGGTCCGCATTTTCGTCCTTGGCTCGTCCTGATGGAAGGACCACGTCATAGTCCCCGAGGAAAGCCCTCAATCCGTTCTTTTCCTCGGCAGCAGCCAAATCCGCGGTCGGTGAGTAGTCAATCACCTCGCGGAGATTGAACCGGATTTTGCGCTGGTATCTGCATCTCGGAACAGAGTTCGGATCGCCTGTCACGCCCAGCCCCCGTAGGTGCCTTTAAGGTAGGTCAGCGTGGCCAGCAAGGTTTCCATGCGCCCTTCCAGGATGCGATCCAAAGGGGGTCTGCCCCCGAATAGAGGGGCCTTGTTCGGGGCCTTCAACCAGGCTTCCGGAGAGCCCACCAGGCGCCCACTGAATTCGTAGATGGCCAGGAAGTAGCCCAGGCGATCCTTTAGGTCCACGTCCAGTTTCGGGGCGGGTTGCTTCTTGATCTCGAAGTATTTCGTTCTGCCGACGTTCAGGAGCCTTGCCTTGTCTTCGATCCGGAGGCCCAAGGCCTCAGTGGCCTTGTCAAAGACGCTCAAAGCCGCGGCCAGGGGGGACACTTCTGGCCTCATTCCAGCGGTTCGAAGCGGTTTATCGGAGGTGGTGGTGGACGACGGGCTGGCCACTGCGGACCTTCCCTTGATGAACTCACCGCTTCCCTTACCCACATCGCGGGCGCGCATCTTTTTCATTGGCAGCCTGGGCATCGAAACAAACCCCCTGGCATCCAAGCTAGTCCGATAACGGACGATGTCAACGGAAACGAATGAGGGTTAACCGGAGCATCTGGATGGTGCTGGCCCGGGAAGGCTTAAGGGAAAGGAAAATACAGCCAGACAACAAACAGGGAGCGGCTGTGCCGCTCCCTGTTTGTGTGAACTAATTCCTTGGCTTCAGAACCTGAGTTTCACCCCCAGTTGCATCCGGCGCGGGGAGAAGAACGACTGCGGTTCACCCGGCTTTGGCTCGAGCGTATGCACATTGCTCTGGATGTTGTATCCGGTCTGCTTGTTGAAGAAATTGTAAACATCCACGATCAGATCAAGATTCACCCGCTTTTTCAGGAAGAACGACTGTGTGTAGTTCAAGTCGAGCTGGTAATGGGAGGAGGTGACGTGTGAGCCGGCCGGCTCCGCATAACGGTTGACGTCGCTCCGGCTTGTGGTGAGATTAATGTAGGGTTCGTAGGATTGCAGCTGCCAGGGCTGGCCTGATTGATAGACAGCGTAAGCGCCCACCCTGCCATTCCAGGGGAAGGCGTAGTAGCCATAGACCTTCACCTGATGGCGGCGGTCGCCGCTCAGGTTGCCATACTTGTTGTCCCATAGCTGGCGGCCTGGATCGTCAGCAATGTTGGAGGAGCCGATGAAGATATTGGAGTCGTTGTTGAGAGTGGAAGTGGAATTGTCCTGATCGAAGTTGCCATAGTAGTGGCTCCAGACATAGGAACCTTTGAAATAGGCGTTGCTGCTCCGCCACTCGGCCTCCAATCCTGTTTCGTAGTAGCGGGTGAATGCACCGTCAAGCATCGCGATGACATACGCGTTGTTGCTGCTGCTGCCGCCCAACTGGGACATCTTCGCGCCCAGATCGGGAATGTAATATTCGCGGGGAATCCCCGGGGGTGGGTTGAAATCCACACGGGCATTGTTGTTGGTGTCTTCCCAGAAGTTGTAGCTCTTCCGGTAGCGGGCGTGGAGCCGGGCGGTCCATCCCTGGCCTAAATCCCTGGTGGTGCCGAGGAGAAATTCGTCGGTGGTGCGCGGCTTCAAATTGGCGGCGAAGAGCTTGCCTGTGGAGGAGGCTTCTGCTCCGGATGCCAACAGAGTGCCGTTGGCAGCGAAGTAGGCGTTGATAAGCGCCGCCTTGTTGCGTGCCCAGGATGCGGCGCGGGGCAAGGAGGAGGCGGCCGGCACGTAGCTGGCGTAGTTGGCGTAGACCGTGTTTGAACCGCCATAGACCCAGGTCACGCCCAGGCGCGGCTGGAGGGTGTCCTTGAACTTGATTTCGTGCATCAGGTACTTGTTGCCAGGGGCCGGAGCGAAACCGGAGAGGGTCCCCCCATCTTCCCGCAGCCCCTGGCCGTAGAGCTTGTCGTTGCTGGCCATCACACCCACGTTGAAGGTGAAATCCTGCCAATGGATCTTGTCGTTGATCTCGATGTTCTGGGAGACGTATTCAGAGCGGATCGTGGGCACGCCAAGGATGCCTTGCTGCTGAACCCTGGCTTGGAAGTATACCAATTGACCCGCGTTTGGAAGGCCTGCGGGAACTTTGACATTATAGGGAGCGAAGACAAAGCCCCAGCCATTGGAGGTTCGCAGCAGTTCCTCCCAGTCCTTGTACCACTGGTAGCCCGCGTGGAACTCGTGGGTGACAGCGGAGCCGAAGACAGCATCGTAGGCGAGCTGGTAACTCCTGCGGAAGAAGTCCTGAGTGTTGAACTGGGAAGCGCCGCCGACATTGCCGCCCCCCTTGGGAAGACCCGTCGTGGGATCGCTGTAGCCATAGGTGGTGATGAGGGGCGCGATGAACGCGTTGTAGGCGAGTTCCGGGGGGGTGCCGCCGAGCCTCGGCGAGGGAACGCCAAAGAGCCCTTGGGTATCCAA
>JAJYMZ010000070.1 GCA_021786615.1 Acidobacteriota bacterium | reverse complement strand
GCCCCATACGAGGCTCAAAGTCGAATGTTCTTCTGGGCCGTCGGGCGTGGAATGGAAGGTGGGCGCGATTTCGAAGAGCCGGACTTCCCGGGCGCCCTGCCGCAGGTTGTGCTCCGCCGCGCTTTTCAAGGAGGGCAGCAGGGAGCCCCTCAGGACCGAGTATTCATAGCCAAGTGGATTGCCCAGGGTGCGGCCGGCCGCAGGCGTGCGGGCGAATTCGGCGTCGGCCTCGGGGCTGATGAATCCCAAGGTTACGGCCTGATAAAAACCCAGGGAAGCCAGGCGCCGGGCGATGCCATGGCGCTGCTGGTATTCCGCGGCCAGAGGCTCGGGATCCGATTTGATCGGCGGCAAGGTGGAAGGGATCAGGTCATAGCCCCGCAATCGCAACACTTCTTCAGCCAGGTCTTCGGGGAGGGCCAGATCATGGCGCCAGGAAGGCGGCACCGCTGTCAACGCCGCGTGGTTCGCTTCCACCGGGCAACCCAATCTGCGTAATTTCAGAGCCGCGTCTTCCATGGACAAAGGCTCCCCGGCGATGCGGTGCATCAATTCTTTGGTGAGGCTGATGGGCTTGGCCGGTCCGGGTTCCTGACCTTCGGTCCAGGCTCCATCCATAGATGCCCAGGCCCAGTTCTTCAGCCGCGCGGCCAACAGATCCCGTGCGATGCGGGCCATGGCAGGATCCGCGCCGCGGCCGAAACGATGGCTGGCATCCGTGTGCAACCCGTGGCGGCGGGCCATGGATCGCACCACGCGGGGCTCGAACCAGGCGGATTCCAGCAGCACCCGCCGCGTATCGGCGTCCACCTTGGTGGTCTCGCCGCCCATGAGGCCCGCCAGGGCGATGGGTCCGCTGTCATCGCTGATGACCAGATCTTTTTCCGTGAGTTCGCGCTCCACGCCGTCCAGGGTGATGATTTTTTCGCCAGCTTTCGCATAGCGGACGGTGATTCCGCCGCGCAGCTTGTCTGCATCGAAGGCGTGGGTGGGGTGCCCATAGCGGTGCAGCAGTTCGTTGGAGGCATCCACCGCCGCGAGATCCTTCGCGCCGGACCCGAGGCTCGCCAGGAAATCCTTGACCGCTTCGGGCGTGGTCTGCAGCGCGCCAAGGGTCAGCACGGCGGTGGCATAGAGCGGGCAGGCCTCGGCTTCCAGGCGGACGGGAACCAGGGCTTCGCCTTCCTCCAATGGATCGAGGTTCACGGTCGCGAGGTCCTCCCCCAGCTTCGCAGCGAGATCCCGAGCCAGACCGCGGTGGCTCATCACGTCGCCGCGGTTGGCGGTGATGTCCACATCCAGCAGGGGCCCAAACTCGCCTAGCGCCACATCATCAATGGGGAAGCCGATGGAAGCGATCAGGTCGCAGAGATCCTTCAAAGAGATCTTCGCGGCCGCTGGCAATTCTTCTTGGAGGGCGTTCACCGAGAGGAGCATCAGTCCAGTCCTCCCATCACCTTCAAGAAACGCTGGTCATTCTCGAAAAAGAGCCGCAGGTCCGGGGTCTGGCTCACCATCATGGCCGTGCGTTCCACCCCCATCCCAAACGCGAAGCCGCTCCAGATCTCGGGATCGATGCCCGCGATGCGCAGCACATTGGGATGGATGAGTCCCGCCCCCAGGATCTCCACCCAGCCGCTGCCCTTGCAGACGCGGCAGCCGGACCCGGTTTCAGGGCTTTGCCCGGAAACCGGGTGGGGGGCTTCGGGGGGGACATCGCGAGCGCCAGTGAGCAGGCGGTCCCCCCCGACGATGCCTGTACCCCCGCAAAGAGGGCAATGCACGTCCATCTCGCAGCCGGGTTCCACGAAGGGAAAGTAGGAGGGCCGGAATCTCACATCGGCGTTGGGTCCGAAGAGCGCCTTCATGGCGTAGGCCAGCGTGCCTTTCAGGTGGTGCATGCCGATGCCCTTGCCCACCAGCATGCCTTCGACCTGATGGAACATGGGCGAGTGGGTGGGATCAATTTCATCCTTCCGGTACACGCGCCCCGGCGCGAGGAACCGGATGCCGCCCTTCTTTTCCAGTTCTGGCGCCAGCCGTTGGAGCACCCGCACTTGAACGGGGCTCGTGTGTGTGCGCAGCAATAAATTGGAATGCGCGGCCAGATAAAACGTATCCGCGGTGCCTCGCGCCGGGTGGTCTTCAGGGATGTTGAGGCCGTCGAAATTGTGCTCCTCGGTCTCCACCTCGGGGCCTTCTTCCACGTGATACCCCAGGGGGCGGAACACGTCCACCAGGCGGTCCATGAGCTGATTCAGAGGGTGCAAGGCCCCGGTGGGCGGCATGGGGGGAGGCAAGGTTGAATCCCATGCGTTCTTGGCGGAACCCAGCTGTTTTTTTTGGGCTTCCAACTCGCCCTGGCGTGCCTTCAGTGCCTCTTCCCAGTTTTTTTTCAGGGTGTTGATGACGGCGCCCAGTTCCCGTTTCTGCTCCTTGGGCGCCTGCTTGAGGGAATCCATCAGGCGTGCGGCGAAACTCCCCTCCCGGCCAATGTAGGCGCCCTTTAGGCGATTCAGCTCGTCCAGGGTCGCGCATCCGGCAAGCGTTTGGGAAAAGCGCTCACAGGCCTCGGCCATTTCGGCGGGGAGCAGGTGGAGGATTTTGGCGCCGGAATCAGTCACGGGACTCCTGTTGAACAAAGAAAGGCCGCTCGCGCGGCCTTTCGGGTCTTCATCGAGTGAGTTCGATCAGCCCTTGGCCGTGGCCACGAGCTTGGTAAACGCCTCGGGATTGCGCACCGCGAGATCCGCCAGGATCTTGCGGTCCAGATCCACGTGGGCCTTCTTGAGGCCGCCCATGAACTTGGAGTAGGAAATCTCGTTCTGGCCGCAGGCCGCGCTGATGCGCACGATCCAGAGTTTGCGGAAGTCGCGCTTCTTGACCTTGCGGTCCCGGTAGCCGTACCCAAGAGCCTTTTCGACGGCTTCCTTGGCAGAGCGGTACAGGCGGGATTTGGCGCCGTAGAAACCCTTGGCGAACTTGAGCATGCGCTTGCGGCGCTGGACTCGTTTGAAACCACGTTTGACGCGTGTCATGGAAGATCCTTTCCTGGTGGCAACTCAAGCACGAGTTTTATGGGCCACATCGGGGGCGGCATCGGCCGCCGGGGGTTAAGAAATTGTCGATTGTCGATTTTCGATTGTCGATTGTCGAGCCCAAAATATGACTATTGCTTCGTTTCAATCGGAAATCGAAAATCGCCAATCGAAAATCATCTCAGGCGTAGGGCAGCATTTCATCAACACGCTTGGTGTCGGACTCGCTCACCATGCGGCCCATGTCGAGCTGGCGTTTCCGCTTGGGGGACTTGCTGGTGAGGATGTGGCGCTGGTGGGAGCAGCCGCGCTTGTAGCGGCCGGTGGCGGTCTTCTTGAAGCGCTTCTGGGCTCCCTTGTGGGTTTTGAGCTTAGGCATTTTGAACCTCTTTCGTCGTTGCGGTTTCGTTTCCTGCTGTGCCCGCTGAAGGCTGGTCGGATTTGGCTGGCTTGGCCTTCTTCGGGATTTCCACTGGCCTTGGCGCGACGATGGCGTGCATGTCACGTCCATCAATGCCTGCGGCTTTTTCAATGATGCACTTATCTAGGATGCGGCTGAACACGTCTTCGAAGATCCGGAAGCCGATGTCGCGGTGGACCACTTCGCGTCCCCTGAACATGACCACCACTTTCACTTTATCGCCTTCCTCCAGGAATCGGAGGATGTGCTTCACT
>JAJYMZ010000169.1 GCA_021786615.1 Acidobacteriota bacterium | reverse complement strand
GTGGCCAATGTGAAGAGCCTGTGCTCCATCCCAGAGGATGTATCGGTCATGAATGTCATCGTCGATGATACGCATCTCGACTAAGTTGTACTGGGCTCGATAAGCCCGGTATGCGTCTATCGCAACATCCTTAACTCTCGGCGACGTGATCACGCGTGTTTGGACCCGGGAGTTCGCATCTTCCAAGAGATCGAACAACATCGGACCAACGTAAGGGTCGATGATGAAAAGCTCACGCTGTGGTCTCCGAAGGATGTCCCTGAGGACTCTGTTGGCACGGAAGGTCTCACCCGCCTTCACTAATATCTGGTCACGGTCGACTACGGAAATGCGCGCTATTGGTTGTTTCTCCCACTCCTTTTGCGAACGATTCGAGGCATAAAATAGTTCCAGCCCATAATCAGTAAACTTCACCATGAGTCGGTCCGGCGAAAGGTCCAAAACACGCTTCTTAACAAGTGCGTCGATGAGCGGCTCTGGCCTCGGTCCTGAGAGTCGGAGCATGAGCAACCCCAAATCGATCACCCTCTGGGGGAATTGGAACCCCAATTCAAGGGACCACATCAGAAGAAACCATTGCTCCCGCTCATCGAGTTCCGTCATCAGAGCCGCCTGCTCAAAAAAGTTAAACCCTTTCGTTGAATCGCGCGATGGATGAAAGCAACCACGGAAGCCTAGTTTAGGGCATAGAGAATATCCGGGCAGCCGTTGGGAAATTGCTAGCCTACTGATTCAGTCAAATTTCTCCTTGCGTGTTTTGGCTGCCGATCCTACATTTGTTTCTTCACGAGATCTTTGTCAGTTCCATAGCGCGATATCCAGAAAGGTGGAGGGACGGGCCCTATGAAACCTTGGCAACCTGCTGCAAACGCAGTCGTGGTGCCAATTCCCACCGGTTGACAACCGGACAGATGATGAGCTGATGTGAACTGACTCCATTCTGAATCTCGCGGCGGACTGACGAGGGACTCACATCCCAGGATTCACGCATGACCCTGTCTTTCCGCCACGCCTTGAACAGTGGGCAGCGCTTTCTGTTCGATGGCTCCGTTCCCACGGTGCTGTTCGAGAAGGGCATCTTCATCAATCGCTCTTTCGACGAAGCCAATCTCGCCACGCCGGACCTGGTGCGGACGGTCCACGAGCAATTCCGCGGGGCCGGCGCGGATGTGCTCACCACCAACACCTGGGCTGCCAATCGCGTCAAGCTCAGCGGCTACGGCTTCGCGGAGAAATTGGCGGAGATCAATCGCACGGGTGCGGAACTGGCGCGCACGGCGCTTGAGCAAACCGGAAGCAGTCATGCCCACGGCCAGGGTTTCGTGGCGGGTTGTATCGGGCCCCTGGGCCTGCGCATCGAGCCCTGGGGGCCCACCTCTTTTGAAGAGGCCCGCACCTTTTTCGCGGAGCAAGCCAAAGCCTTATTGGCGGGCGGCGTGGATCTTTTCGTGCTGGAGTCCTTCGCGGATCTGAACGAGATCCAGCAGGCGATCCTCGCCATCCACGAAGTCTCGGACCTGCCCATCGCGGCCATGATGACGCCCAACGATGAAGGCGCCACGCTGTATGGCACCGAGCCGGAATGGTACATCCCGAAACTCCGGGAATGGGGTGCCGATCTGGTGGGGGTGAATGGCGGCAATGGTCCGGCGCCGCTGCTGGACCTGCTGAAACGCTTCCGGGCGGCCACGGACGCGCCCATCATCCTCAACCCTTCGGCCGGACTGCCCCGGCAAGTGGACGGCCGCCTGCTCTACATGGCGAGCCCGGAATACCTGGGCGAATTCGCGCGGCAGGCGCTCTCCCTCGGTGCCATCGCCGTGGGCGGATGCAGCGGCACCACGCCCGCCCACACCCGGGCCATGCGCGGGGCCATGCGCCAGGCGGAGGCCTTCGATCACGGGCGGACGGAGATTGTGCAAATAGGTGTGACGGCGCCTCTGGCTACGCTGCCCTTCGCCGAGCGCAGCCGCTTCTCGGCCAAGCTCGCCAAAGGTGAATTCGTCACCACGGTGGAACTGGTCCCGCCCAAAGGCACCAGCGCCGACAAGCTCCTGGAGAAGGCGAGGAAAGCCAAAGCCTTGGGCGCCGATGCCATCAATGTCCCCGATGGTCCCCGCGCCATGGCCCGCATGAGCGCCCTGGCCACCGCGGTGCTCATCGAGCAGCGCGTGGGCCTGGAAACCCTGCTGCACTACGCCTGCCGCGACCGCAACCTGCTGGGCATGCAAAGCGATCTGCTGGGGGCCGCGGGACTGGGCCTGCGCAACATGCTGGCCATCACCGGCGATCCACCGAAGCTGGGCCCTTATCCCCAGGCCACGGCGGTCTTCGACATTGATTCCATCGGCCTGGTGAACATGCTCGCGCGCCTCAACAGTGGCCAGGATCTTGGCGGCTCCAGCATCGGCGCGCCCACGGCCTTCAGCATCGGCGTGGGCGCGAACCCCGTGGCCGTGGATGTGGAACGGGAACAGAGCCGCTTCCGCTACAAGGTCGAGGCGGGCGCCGAATGGGCCATCACCCAGCCAATCTTCGATCCGGAATCCCTGTTCCGGTTCCTGGAATTCGCGGCGCAGTTCAAGATCCCCGTGCTGGCAGGCATCTGGCCCCTGAAGAGCCTTCGCAACGCCCAGTTCATGGCCAATGAGGTGCCCGGAGTTTTTGTCCCGGACGCCATTCTCGCGCGCATCAGCCGCTTCGATTCCGCCGAAGACCAGCTCAAGGTTGGCCTCGACATCGCCCGGGAACTCATCACGGCCGTCCGCCCCGCCGTGCAGGGCCTGCAGCTCTCCGCGCCCCTGGGCCAGATTGAATTGTTGGAAGGACTCCTGAATTGATCGCGGACACCGCCACCGTGCATTTCCTCCTGGAGGACCTGCTGGTGCAGGCGCCGGTGGGCACGTCCTTGCAGGTCATCGCCGATGCCGCGGGCGCCGACATCACTTTCGGCTGCCGCAATGGGTCCTGCGGCACCTGCCGCGTCCGCGTCACCCAAGGTCTTGAGCACTGCTCGGACATGGGCGCCGAGGAACGGGATTTTCTTAAAGGCCTCTGCGTCTCCGAGGATGAACGCCTGGCCTGCCAGGTCAGCGTGCTGGGGGATATCGAAGTGGATTATTTGGGGCTTTAACCACGGATTCACACGTATTGAAAGTGGAACCACAGATGAACACGGATGAACACGGATACTGCGGCGATCTTGATGGAACCTGGATCTCGAATGGGATCCATCAGATTGGAGTATTGCCAAAACCACTACGCGAAGGTTGCAAAGGGAAAGAAGATCACGAAGGAGGAGCAACCTCCCGTTGGCTCCGCATGGGCCAACCGGTTTTCAGGGTAGCGGCCTTGGCAAAACCAGGACGGCCCAGGCTGCCTGCCAAGTTCTGTCCCAAATATTTCCCTGATTGCCAAGCAAGCTCAGACACTCGTGACCCAAGAGCAAAAGCCTATCCACAGATTCCACAGATGACACAGATTCCCAAGTGTCCTTGGCCTATAAGGAGCAATCTCCCCCCTTCTGCTCCGCATGGGCCGATCGGTTTTCAGGGCGGCGGCAGCCTCGCGCCTATAGTGCGGAAGCGCCGCCGCCCTGAAAACCCGCACGACGAAGTCGCGCGGCCCCGGCCAAGCCGGGGCGGCCCATGCTACTTGCCGGGGGCGAGTTTCATTTCTCCACTGTTCGCCATATTCAATCTGTGTAATCAGTGGAATCTGTGGATTCAAGGCCATTTTCGCGTAGGTGTGCCAAGTGATTTCAGCCTGGGGTTCGTTGGCAATCAGGAAAGTTTTTATTCGCGTTTTTTCGCGTCCATTCGCGGTTCCGATTTTTCCCTTGGTTGTTGACCCATGCCAACCCTGACCGACCTCATGCGCGAGCGCGTCCTCCTGCTGGATGGCGGCATGGGCACGCAGATCCTCGCCAACAATCCGACCGTCGAGGACTTCGGAGGCAAGCTCGCGGATGGCTGCATGGAACTGCTCAACGAACGGCGTCCTGAGTGGATCCGCGCCATCCACGCGAATTATTTCGACGCCGGCGCCGATGCGGTGGAGACCAACACCTTCGGGGCCAATGAAGTGGTGCTGGGGGAATTCGGTCTCGCGCATCGCACACGGGAGATGAACACCATCGCCGCGCGGCTGGCGAAAGAGGTGGCCCTAAATTACGATGCGCCGAAATTCGTCATCGGCTCCGTGGGCCCCGGCACCAAGTTGCTTTCCCTGGGCCAGATCGAAGCCGCTGCGCTCTACCACAGCTACCACCAGCAGATGCTAGGGCTGCTGGAGGGCGGCGCGGACGCCATTCTCATCGAGACCTGCCAGGACCTGGGGCAGATGAAGACCGCCACACGTGCAGCCCAAGCGGCCATGGCGGAGTTGAAAATCCAGATTCCCATCTGGGTCCAGGCCACGGTGGAAACCAGCGGCACCTTGCTGGTGGGGACGGATATCGCGTCGGTGCTGACGACCATGGAGCGACTGGGCATCAGCGTGCTCGGCATGAACTGCGCCACGGGCCCCGACGAAATGCACGCGCATCTGGCGCATCTCGCCGAGAATTCACCGCTGCCGATTTCCTGCCTGCCCAACGCGGGACTGCCCGCGAATGTGGGCGGCCAGGTGGTGTACCCCCTGGGACCCGAAGCCTTCGCGGAACGCGTGATCCACGCGGCGAAGGAATTCGGGCTGAACATCATCGGCGGCTGCTGCGGCACCACGCCCGCCCACATCAAGGTGCTGGCGGGCCGCTTGGGCGAGCTTCATGCGCGCCCCCGCCAGGGCAATGCAGAGCGCAGCGTCTCGAGCCTGTACCAGAGCGTCGCCTTGCATCAGGAACCCGCGCCCCTCATTGTCGGCGAGCGCACCAATGCCAACGGATCGAAAAAATTCCGGGACCTGCTGGCGCTGGAAGATTACGACGGCCTGGTGGGCATCGCCCGGGACCAGCAGCGCGAAGGCGCCCACATGCTGGATGTCTGCACCGCCTACGTGGGCCGTGATGAAGTCCGCGACATGGAGCAGTTCCTCAAGCGCGCCATCACGCAGACCACGCTGCCATTGATGATAGACAGCACCGAAGTGAACGTCATCGAGCGCGCCCTGGAGCTGGCGCCGGGCAAGTGCGTGGTGAACTCCATCAATTTCGAAGATGGGGAAGGCAAAGCCCGGAAAATCCTGGATCTCTGCCGGGACTACGGCGCGGCGGTGGTGGCCCTCACCATTGATGAAACGGGCATGGCCAAGACCTGCGCACAGAAAGTCGCCGTGGCAAAGCGCCTGTATGACCTGGTGGTGGGCGAATACGGCTTCCCCCCTTCGGATCTCATCATTGATCCCTTGACGTTCACGCTCGGCAGCGGCGACGAGGAATTCCGCCGCAGCGCCGTCGAGACGCTGGAAGCCATCCGCGAGATCAAGGCGAAATTCCCTGGCGTGCTCACCATCCTGGGGGTGAGCAACGTGAGCTTCGGCCTCAACCCCGGCACCCGCCACGTGCTCAACGCGTTGATGCTCTACCACGCGGTGCAGGCGGGCCTGGACCTGGCCATCTTCAATTCCTCCAAGGTGCTGCCGGTGGCCAAGATCCCCGCCGACGAGCGGCGCATGGTGGAGGATCTCATCTTCGACCGCCGCGCTGAGAATTACGATCCCTTAAAGATAGTGATGGCAACCTTCTCCGCAGGCCGCGGGGTCATGACCACCAAATTGGACGTCACCCATTTGAGCACCGAAGCGCGATTGCAGGCGGACATCATTGACGGCGAAAAGGGCGCCATCCTGGGCCATGTGGACGATGCGCTGCTGGCCTTCGAGCCGCTCCACATCATCAACCAGGTGCTCCTTCCCGCCATGAAGATCGTGGGGGACCGGTTCGGCGCGGGAGAAATGCAATTGCCCTTCGTGCTCGAAAGCGCCGAGGCCATGAAGGCCGCCATCGCCCGCATCGAGCCCCATCTGCCCAAGGACGCCAACACCAAGAAGGGCCGCATCCTGCTGGCCACGGTGAAGGGCGACGTCCACGACATCGGCAAGAACCTGGTGGACATCATCCTCACCAACAACGGCTTCGAAGTGAAGAACCTGGGCATCAAGCAGCCCATCGAGGACATCCTGAAGGCCCTGGAAGCCTGGCCCGCAGACGCCATCGGCCTGTCGGGCCTGCTGGTGAAATCCACGGTGGTCATGCGCGAGAACCTGATGCTGATGAAGGATGAGAACCATCAAATTCCCGTCATTCTCGGCGGCGCGGCCCTCACGCGAGACTATGTGGAAAAGGATTGCCGCTCGGTCTATAGCGGCCCCGTGCTTTACGCGGCGGACGCCTTCGAGGGATTGACGCAGCTCCGCGCCATCAGCGAAGGCCGGGTCAAGGACCTCATGGCCGCCGCCGCCTCCCCTTCGGAAGCTTCCGGAATCAAGGTCCTGCGCAAGGGCGGCAGTTCAGTGCCCTTGACGCCGGAGGGCCAAAGCTCCTGGGTGCGCAGGGAGCCGGAACCGCCCACGCCGCCCTTCTGGGGTGTGCGGGAAGGGAGTCATCCATTGCCGGAATTGTTCGATTTCCTGGATGAGTTCGCGCTGCTGCGCAACCGCTGGGGTTTCACTCAAGGGTTGCTCAGCAACGAAGCCTTTGAAGCCACGCTTCGGGACAAGGCGGTTCCCGTCCTGGCCCGCTGGAAGGCGCGCCTGCTGGGGGAAGCAGTCCTGCGGCCCAGGGCCAGCTATGGTTATTTCCCCGCCTGCTCCCGAGGGGATGCGCTGCTGGTCTACGCGCCGGACATGGTCCCTTCAGTGCCACCGGACCAGCGGCGAATCGTCGCGCGGCTTCCTTTCCCCCGCCAGGCCACGGGCCGCCGTCTCTGCATCGCGGATTTCTTTCGGCCTGAATCCAGCGGCCAGCTCGACGTGCTAGCCATGCAGGTGGTCACGCTGGGCCAGGAAGCGGCCGACTTCGCCGCGAAGCTCTACAAGGCCGATGCCTACAGCGATTATTTTTACTTCCACGGCCTCGCCACGGAGCTCACCGAAGCCTATGCGGAACGCCTGCACGCCCAAGTCCGGCGGGAGTTGGGCATCCACCACCGGGATTCGGAAAACCGGCGCCAGCTCTTCAGCCAGGGCTATCAGGGCTCGCGCTTTTCTTATGGCTATCCTGCCTGTCCTGAGCTGGAAGGCAACGGCCCCATCCTCGACCTGCTGGGGGGTTCGCGCCTCGGCATCCGCATGACCGACAGCTTCCAGATGGACCCGGAATACACCACCTCGGCGCTGGTGGCGTGGCACCCCCAGGCCAGGTATTTCGCGGTCTAGATCAAAACCCTCAATGCTGCTTCAGCAGCCAGGCCGCCAGGCGCTCGTGGAATTTCTCGGGGGCGGGCAGATCGCTGGCGGTCAGCTTGGGCGGCGCTTCGCGAGTGCTCATGCGGATGAAAAACATGGGGGGAAGGCTCAATTCCGTGAAACGGCGTGACCTGGCCACAGCCCGATAGGTTTCTGATTCATGAAGAGTGGTGCTGGCCATGAGGGGGAGCCTCCGATCCCGTGACCTAGAACATAGGCCTATGTCACCCTTGTGCCATGCCTCGAATTCAACAAGTCCCTGTCCCCCCACTTTTTCCAACCAGCGGTCCGGTATGGATGCTGCTTGTGGGGGAGGCGCCGGGTCCCAGGGGTGCGGATCAATCCGGCATTCCTTTCTGGGGCGACCGGGCGGGCAAAATCGTCTATCAGGCTCTTTCCGAGGCAGGTCTTGCCGAAGTGCCGGAGCAGGCGTGGGATCCCTGGGATGGCAAGATCCTGAAAACTCGGGGCCTGAGACCCATCCTTCAGGGCGTCGCCCTGGGCAATGCCTACCCTATCTGTCCCAGCAAGGATGGCCAGACCTTCCGGGCCCCCACGGATGCCGAACTGAGGTCCCCGGAAAACCTGGCCCGCATCCGGCGCGAGGTGGGAGATGCGATGGCTCGCTGCCCAGGCAAGCTCAAGATCATCGCCATGGGCAGAAGGGCCCAATGGCTGTTCGGGCGCCTGTCAAATGTCCAGGAGTTTGAGCTGCACCTCCTGCCTCACCCATCGGCCCAAGGATTGCTCCAGGCTGCGCCCGGCAAAGGAAAAGGACTTCATCTGGCAGACCTGGAACTGGCCTGGCGGGCTCGCCTGGCAGAGCTGCTGACCGGTTCTTAACAACTCTTAACATTGGCTCGATTGATAAGTCGTGGGATTCTGGACTTTCGTGCCTTTGAGCCGTGTCTTTGGAGCCCCCATGACCTTTGCAACCCGAGCAAAGCTTTCCGCCCTTTCGGCGCTTCTGATAGCGGGGGTAGTGGGCTGTAAGCCTCAAGTTACCGTTCCGGTCAAGGACACATCCAAGAACACGGCTGTTACCCAAGCATCTAGTGCAGGACAGACTCCTGCCTCGACCGAGCCAGTCAAGGTCACCTCTGTCGAGGGCATCACTGAATACCACCTGGCCAACGGCCTGCGGGTGCTGCTTTTCCCGGACCCATCCAAGGCCACCATCACGGTGAACATCACCTACCTGGTGGGCAGCCGGCAGGAGAATTACGGTGAAACGGGCATGGCCCACTTGCTGGAACACCTGGTCTTCAAGGGAACCCCATCGCACAAGGACATTCCCAAGGAATTGACGGAGCACGGGGCGCGGCCCAATGGCAGCACTTGGCTGGACCGCACCAACTACTTCGAGACCTTCCAATCCAGTGATGAAAACCTGAAATGGGCCCTGGATCTCGAATCCGACCGCATGGTCCACAGCTTCATCGCCAAGAAGGATCTCGATTCCGAGATGACCGTGGTGCGCAACGAATTCGAGAGCGGCGAGAACAACCCCCTGCGAGTCCTGCAGGAGCGCGCCATGTCCACGGCCTACCTATGGCACAACTACGGCAAATCCACCATCGGCGCGAAATCCGATCTCGAAAACGTCAACATCGAACGTCTCCAGGCCTTCTATCGCAACTACTACCAGCCGGATAACGCAGTGCTGCTGGTGGCGGGGAAATTCGACGAACCCAAGACCCTGGGCCTGATCAACGAGCGCTTCGGCCGCATCCCCAAACCCGCCCGGGTCATCCAGAAAACCTACACGCTGGATCCCACCCAAGACGGCGAACGCAGCGTGACGCTGCGCCGCACGGGCGATGTCCAGGTGGTGGCGGCGGTCTACCACACGCCGTCCGGCGGCGACCCGGACGCGCCGGCCCTGGACGTGCTATCCCAAGTGCTCGGGGACACGCCTACGGGCCGCCTCCACAAGGCCCTGGTGGAAACCAAGAAGGCCAGCTTCGTGTTCAGCGACAACGCCACCTATTTCGAACCGGGTGTCATCAGCTTTTTCGCCCAAGTTCCCAAGGAAGGCAACCTAGAAGAAGCCAAGGACATCCTTCTCAAGACCGTGGAGGAATTCGCCAAGAATCCCGCCACCCAAGAGGAAGTGGACCGGGCCAAGACCTCCCAGCTGAAACAATACGATCTCATCCTCAATCAGTCCGATCGCCTCGGGCTGGGCTTGAGCGAGTACGTGGCGGCCGGGGATTGGCGACTTTTCTTTCTGCAACGAGACCGCATCAAAAAGGTCACGACGGTCGCTGTCCGCAATGTGGCGGAGAAATACTTGAAGGCCTCCAACCGCACCTTGGGGCTCTTCATCCCCACCGCCACGCCAGATCGCGCCGAGATCCCCGCGCCCGTGAGCGTCGCGGACCTAGTGAAGGACTACAAAGGCCAGGCCGCGGTGGCTCAAGGGGAAGCCTTCGACGCCAGCCCGGCCAATATTGACGCCCGCACGACGCACTTCAGCACTCCTGCCGGTCTCAAGGTGGCTTTGCTTCCCAAAAAGACCCGCGGCGCTTCGGTGCAGGCGAGTCTGACCTTGCGCTTGGGCAATGAAGAGGCCTTGATGAACAAGGGGGCCGCTGGTTCCTTGGCCGGCAGCATGCTCATGCGCGGCACCAGCAAGTTGAGCCGCACCGAAATCAAGGATCAATTCGACAAGCTCAAGGCCCAGGTCTCGCTTTCCGGCGGCAACGAAACCGTGCGCGCGAGCGTGGAAACCATCCGTGAAAACCTCCCAGCGGTGCTTCGGCTCTTGGTTCAGGTGTTGCGCGACCCGGCCTTCCCCGCTTCCGAATTCGAGACGCTCCGCACCGAAGAGATTGATGGCCTGGAGCAGCAGCGCAGCGAGCCCACCTTCCAGGGCAGCATGGCCATCCAGACCCACCTGGACGCCTACCCCAAAGGCCATCCCCGCCATGTGGATTCCATTGACGAGAGCCTGGCGGAACTCAAGGCCGCGAAGCTGGAGGACGTGAAGGCCTTCTACAAGACTTTCTACGGCGCCTCCACCGGTGAGCTGGCCCTGGTGGGCGACTTTGACGCCAAGGAAATCCATGCCCTGGTCAACGAGACCCTGGGCGACTGGAAGAGTCCCACGCCCTTCACGCGCATTCCCGACCGCATCGCCAAGGTGGAGGTCATCAACAAAGCCATTGAAACGCCCGACAAAGCCAACGCCTTTTTCCTGGCGGCCATGCCCCTGGCCATCAAGGACACCGATGCGGATTATCCCGCCATGGTGCTGGGCAACTTCATGCTGGGAGGCGGCTTCCTGAACTCCCGGCTGGCCACGCGCATCCGCCAGAAGGAAGGCCTCAGCTATGGCGTGGGCTCCCAGTTCCGCGCCGGCGTGCAGGACGCCGTGGGCGGTTTCTTCGCCTACGCCATCTACAATCCCGTGAACGTGGCGAAGCTGGAAGCCGCTTTCAAGGAGGAGATGGAGAAAGCCGTGAAGGACGGCTTCACCGAAGACGAGATCAAGGCCGCCAAGAGTGGCTGGCTCCAGGCCCAGCAGGTGAGCCGTTCCCAGGACCGTGAGCTAGCCTCGCGCCTGGCCGCGAACATGTTCAGCGGCCGGACCATGGCCTACAGCACAGACCTGGAAAAGAAGGTCAACGAGCTGACCGCCAGCCAGATCCTAACGTCCATGCGCAAGTTCATTGATCCCGCCCAGCTCAACATCGTCAAGGCCGGCGATTTCGCCAAGGCCAATAAGAAATGATGGCGGTAGGCTATAGGCGGTAGGCGGCTCCAGCCTTATTGATTTGCTTTCCCAGAAAGCGGCGCCTCGGACCGTTTCGAGGCGCCGCTTTTTTGCTTGGGGAATCCGAGTTTGAATGTTCTGCTGGATGGTTGGCCCAGCGTTTTCAGGACGCCAGGCCTGGGGGACTTCAATGGCGCGTTTGGATAAGACTTGGAAAGCCGAGGTTGAAGACGAAGCTTTGGCGGCGGAGCTGCACCGGGTGCTGGAGATCAGCCATCGGCAGGCCAAGGGCCTTCTGGACGCCTCTTGTGTCACGGTGAACGGGCAGGCCGCCACGAAGTACGGGTTGCGGCTCAAGACTGGCGACACCATCGCTGTGCGGTTTGACGATTCCACCATCTACAAGGAACTGCCCAAGGCCAAGCGCAGCGCCGGCGGAGCCTTCAAGGTGCGCTTCGAGGACCGCCACCTGCTGTTCGTGGACAAGCCCGCGGGCCTGCTCACGGTGCCCGCGGAAAAGGGCGGCGAGCCTAATCTCGCGGATGCCATCACGGATTCCTATCGCCGCCGCGGCTTCAAGCGATTCGATCTCTTCATCGTGCATCGCCTGGACCGCTTCACGTCCGGCGTGCTGGTGTTCGGCAAGACCCCCGAGGCGCTGCACGGGCTGAAAGCCATGTTCGAGGAACACAAATTGAATCGCGTCTACAAGGCCATCCTGGTGGGCGAGCTGCCCGAGAACAGCGGCACCATGACCGGCCATCTCGTCGAACATTCAAAGTCATTGCGCATGTCCGTGGACAAGCGCGGCGACACCAAAGGCGCCAAGCAGGCCATCACCCATTACCGAGTGCTGGAGCGCCTGCCCGGCCACACGGTAGTCGAGGTGAAACTTGAGACCGGCCGCCGGAACCAGATCCGCGTGCAGTTCGCGGACAAGGGATTTCCGTTGCTCGGGGATCAGGTCTACGGCCAGGAAAGCGAGCTGATAGATCGCCAGGCCTTGCACGCTGAGTTGCTGGGGTTCCGGCATCCCGTGGAAGAACAGAACGTTACGGTCACGGCCCCCATGCCGCCGGACATGGAGGCGGCCCTGAAGGCCCTGCGCACCGCATCCCGGGTCACCCGCGCCGAAGCCGGCGTGAAAGGCGAGACGGGCATCTTCAAGCCCAAAATCACCAAGGACCGGAAAGAGGATCGCATCCACCGGGCCAAGGTCTACCGGAAGAGCGAGAACACCGAAAATTTCGGCGCCGTCCCTGAAAGCCTCGGAAGAGAAGAACGCCCCCGGCGCCCGAGGGTCATGGGGGCTCAAGGGCTCCGCGATGCGCGTCCCCCAAGCAGAGATGTGCGCCCTCCTGCCCGGGATGCGCGCCCCAAAGGGCCTCTGAGACCCCGAACGCCAGAGGGTGAAGGCTCAGGAAAAGAAAAGAGCGAGGCGACTCGCTATCACCAAGCGAAAGGGCCGCACGTTTCCCACACCGCAGTTTCCCGCGACGGTGAAGAAAAGAAGCCCCGCAGCACCTATGCCGGTCCCCGCCGGGCCGAAGGCACTGGCCCCGCCGCGGCGCCGCGCCCACGCAAGGACAGGGAAACGGCCCCCGCCCGCAGCCGGCCCGCGGGCCCCCAGCGGGACAAACCAGCGAGTCCGGCAGGAGCACGACCTGCGGCTTCACGCGCGACAAAAGGTGACGCCTCGCCGCTGCGGGAGGGTAAAGCCAAGCCTCGCTGGACCGCCGAGAAGCGCGAGGCCGCCAAGCGTGGGAAAGGCCCCGGTCAATTCGGGCCCTCCAAGAAAAAGCCCAAAAGGTAATTGCTCGATCGTTTCCCGTCCTCGGAGCCGAAATGCCCTTCGCCAACCCACCCCTTCAAGGCCGCGTGGCTTTCGTCACGGGTTCGTCCCGCGGCATCGGCAAGGCCATCGCCCTGGAGTTGGCCACCTGGGGCGCGGATGTGGCGGTGCACGGCTTGAAGAACGCGGAACTCGCCGAGGAGGTCGCGGCCGAGATCCGCGCCATGGGCCGGAAGTCCATCGCAGTGATGGCGGATGTCAGCAACAAAGTGGCCATGAGCCAGTGCGCCGATCGCGTGAAACGGGAGCTGGGGCCCGTGGACATCCTGGTGAACAACGCCGGCACCCGCGATGATGGGCCCTTCATCTTGATGGCCGACGAGAAGTGGGAACACGTCATGAACGTGAACCTGAAAGGCACGGTCATCGCCACCAAGGCCTTCGTGCGCGGCATGATGAGCCAGAAGTGGGGACGCATCGTCAATATCGTGAGCCCCACCGGCGTCGTCGGCATGGCGGGCCAGACCAACTACGCCGCGTCCAAGGGCGCCATCATCGCGCTTTCCAAAAGCCTGGCCCGGGAGGTGGCCGCCTTTGGCGTGCTGGTGAACTGCGTGAACCCTGGTTTCATCCACACGGAGCTGACGTCCGATTTGAATCCCGAGCAGATCCGCGAGCTCCTGGGCCCGACGATCCTCAAGCGGGTGGGCGAGCCCGATGAAGTGGCCCACGTGGTGGCCTTCCTGTGCAGCGGCTGGGCCAGCTACATGAGCGGGCAAGTGGTGAACGTGGATGGCGGGCTCTGCCCTTAGGGGCGCCATCGAATAAACCAGATTATCTTGCGGCAACGACTTAGGGGTCGTAACGCCAGCAAATCGGGCAGTTTATTTTTGCTGCAATGACTTTATGCCAGCCGCAGGCCGACGCAGGCTGTCCCTAGTCGCAGGGTTTCCCCTGGCACGCCTCCAGCGTATTCATCATCAATCCGGCGATGGTGAGCGGCCCCACGCCGCCGGGAACGGGCGTGACGGCGCTGGCCACCTGCATGGCTTCGCCGAAACGCACATCGCCGCAGAGAACGTGGCCCTTTTCGCGCAGCTTGGCGAGTTTGGCGGGTTCAGCCGCGAAAATGCGCTCGCCGAGCGACACATCTGTCACGCGGTTGATGCCCACATCCACCACCACCGCGCCGGGTTTGATCCAACTGCCTTCCACCAGGCCGGGCCTGCCGATGGCCGCCACGAGGATGTCCGCTTCGCGGCAGACGCCCGGCAGATCCACGGTGCGGCTGTGGGCGATGGTGACGGTGGCGTGTTCTTCCAGCAGCATGAGCGCCATGGGCTTGCCCACTATTTCGCTGCGGCCCAGCACCACGGCGCGCTGGCCCTTCATCATCAGGCCATGGGCTTTCAGCATCCGCATGACAGCCGAGGGCGTGCAGGGCCTGAGTCCGGGCAGGCCTTCGAAGAGACGCCCCTGGTTCAAGGGGTGGAATCCGTCCACATCCTTGGCGGGGCTGATGCGATGGAGGGCGGCCTTGGCGTCGAGGTGCCTGGGCAGGGGCAGCTGCACGAGAATCCCATCCACGTTTGGATCGCCATTCAGATCGTCAATGACCTGGTTCAATTCGCTTTGGGAGATGTCCGAGGCTGGGCGCCGCTCCACGGAGCGGATGCCGGTCTTGGCGCAGGCCGCGACCTTGCCCTTCACGTACACCTGGCTCGCGGGGTCTTCCCCCACCAGGACCACGGCCAGGCAAGGCGCGGCGAGACCTTTGGCTTCCCGGGCCTCCACGGCCAGCCGGACTTCCTCCAGCATCCGATCCGCGTAGGCCTTGCCGTCCAGAATCTGCGCCATGAGGCCTCCATCCCCATTGAATCATTTTCTTGAGAAATCAGCGATCCAACGGTACCCTTGAAGGTTGAGTACGGCTAGGCCCTCCCATCCCAAGCAACGCGTTGGATCGGAACGGCCCTGACGGGTGGGTTCGGCCCACCCTCGTTTTTTTTCTGCGAAGGCAACCTTGGATCTTCAGAAACTCAAAGCTCCCATCGAAAAGCAACTGGAGTTGCTGGGCTATGAATTGGTCCACCTGGAGAGCGTCAAGGAAGGCCGGGACTCGATTCTGCGGCTCTACATTGACCACCTGCACGGTGCCACGCCGAAGAAAAAAGTGACGTTGGATGACTGCGTGGCCGCCAATGATGGATTGGTCACGTGGCTGGACGCGACCTTTCCCGACTTGCGCGAAACCACGAATCTGGAAATTTCCAGCCCCGGCATGGAAAGACCCCTGACCAAGACCGCCCACTACCATCGCTTCGCGGGCCAGTTGTGCCGCATCCAGACCAAGCTGCCGCTCAATGGGCAAAAACGATTCAAGGGCTGGATCGGAGAAGCCACCCACGATTCCGTGACCATCGAGGAGGATGGCGTCCTGAAGACCATTCCCCTTGAGATCATCCAGAAGTCCCGCCTCGCGCCCTTCGATGAGGCCAAGACCCCGCAGCCCAAGCACGTCGTGGCCCTGCGGTCCGAGTTTCCAGACGTGCGCGACATCAATGCCGGCGCCGAGACAAGCGCCGGCATCCCGGATCAGGAGATCTAGACCATGGCCACCGTAGCAACCACATTTTTCGACAGCGTGAAGATGATCGCCACCGAGAAAGGCATTCCCGAAGAGGAAGTGTTCCAGGCGGTGGAGGAATCCCTCGTCAAGGCCGCCGAAAAATATTTCCAGTCCCAGAATTTCTACGGCAATTTCGAGGCCCAGATGGACCGCGAAACCGGTGAATTCCATGTGTACGCGCTGAAGCAAGTCGTTCCGGAAGTTGAGGAAGAAGACCTGGAAATCAGCCTGGCCGAAGCTCAAGGGTTGAACCCGGACGCCGCCGAGGGCGACACGCTATGGCTGCCCCAGGACACCACGCAGCTGGGCCGCATCGCCGCCCAGGCCGCCAAGCAGGTGCTCGTGCAGAAGGTCCGCGAAGCCGAGCGCGAGCGGATCTTCAACGATTTCGTCAACCGCATCGGCGAAGTGGTGGTGGCGGAAGTCAAGCGCTTCGAGAAGAGCGCCATCATCCTCGAGATTGACCGGGTGGAAGCCATGCTGCGCCGCAGCGAGGCCCTGCGCGGAGACCGCTTCGACAAGGGCCAGCGCATCAAGGTGGTCATCGCCAACGTGGATCGCGCCAGCAAGGACGCCCAGGTGCAGGTGAGCCGCACGGATCCCCGGCTACTCATCAAGCTGTTCGAAAGCGAAGTGCCCGAAATCCACGATGGCACCGTGGTGATCCGCTCCTGCGTCCGCGAAGCCGGCGACCGCGCCAAGGTGGCGGTGCAAAGCCTCGATCCCGATGTGGATCCCGTGGGCGCCTGCGTGGGCCTCAAGGGGTCGCGCGTGCAGGCCATCATCCGCGAATTGAAAAACGAGAAAATTGATATCGTCCGCTTCGACGAAGATCCGCTGATGTTCATCGCCAACGCCCTGAACCCGGCCAAAGCCATCCGCGTGGGCATCATAGATCTGGAGGGCCGCCGGGTGGAGGTGGTGGTGGATGATGAACAGTTGAGCATCGCCATCGGCCGCCGCGGCCAGAATGTGCGCTTGGCGGCCAAGCTCACGGGCTGGAACATTGATGTCCGCAGCGAAGGCGAAAAGCGGAAGGAAGCCGAGGTGGCCATGGGCGCCGCCCTGGATGAGGCGCTGCCGGAAGCCGCCGCCGAGACTGCCGCGGAAGCTGTTCCCGAGGCTCCAGTGGCTTCCTTCCTCCTGGAAGAACTGCCTGGCGTCGAGGGCCTGGACGAAGCCCTTGCTGAACAACTTGCCGCGGCGGGTTTTCTTGATGCCAAATCCCTCTACACCGTCACCGCCGAGCAACTGCTCGCCGTGGATGGCATGACCCAGGATGTCGCCTTCCGGATGCTCGACGCTGTTCACGAGCGTTTCGGCAACTAAGCTCAACCGATTTCCCAACCGTCTTTTTCACCTCATCAGGCCCATTTACGCTTCACTTCTTCACTTTCCCCGGGACACCCCTTCATGCTCCGCATCAATCAACTCGCCAAAGAACTCGGCGTTAGCAACCACGATGTACTGGAAGCCGCCGAGAAGAAGCTGGGCCTCACAGGCAAGAGCCACAGCTCGAACCTCACCGAGGACCAGGCCAGCCAGCTGCGCCGCGCCATTGAACCCAAGCTCGCGAAGAAAGCCAAAGGCCACAAGGGAGTGAAGGATGCTGAAAACGACCAGGGGTCCGCGGAAACGCTTACGCCCCTTGCCATGCATCGTCCCACCGCCGCGGTGAAAATCGTGAAGGCACAGACGGCTCCGTCGCCCGCCCCAGAGCCTACCCCGGCCCCGGTTTCAGCACCAGTGCTGATCAAGAAGGCCGATGCGCCAAAAGCGCCAGCCCAATCAGAACCAGAGGTATCCTCTCCAAGCCAGAAGCCTGAATCGCCTTGGCAGGAGCAATCTAGAGCGGCCTCGGCGGCGGCCCCCGCCGTGCCTGCTTCCGCGCCCGCAACGTCCCCGGAGCTTGGTGAATCCCCCGTTTCCGGCGATGTTCCAGATGCACCCGCCCAGGGCGGCTTCTCCCACATCAGGATTTCTTCATCACCAACGCCCACCCCAAAGATTCAGGAACCGGCGCGGTACATCCAGCTTCCGCAGTCGCCTCAGAAAAGTTCCACAGGCCCTCGCCCGGAGCCCGGAGCCCGAGCTGTGCTTCAGCGTCCCGCCCAGGCCTCGGTGGCGCGCTCCGGCATGCCGCAAACCGAACGGACCGTCCTGCCCATGGCCAGCAACACCAGCCGGGGGGAGGTCCGCCACGACCTGCCGCAACTTCCCGCCAAGCGTACATTTCTCCCTCCTTCAATTTCGGAGCTAACTCCGGACCAGGGTTTCTCCAAGATCACGCTGTCGGATACTCCCGCGCCCGCGCCCAGGCCTCAAACCCCAGCCCGCTATATCCAATTGCCTCAGGGCCGTCCCACCAGCGGACCCAGCCGGGGTCCCAGCAGCGGCCCGAGCAGGGGTCCCGCCGGACCCAGCCGCGGACCAGGCGGTCCCCGGCCCAGTGGTCCCGGAGGCCCCAATCGAGGCCCTGGCGGCCCACGGCCCGCCTATCGCCCTGGGGGCCCAGGTGGCGCCAACCGCGGACCCGGCCTGCCTGCCGCCGGGCCCATTGATCCCAACAGCCAGAAAGGCCCTGGTCGTGGCGTCCATTTGAGCGGCAAGAAAAAAAAGGGCTACACCAAGGATCAGCAGGAGATGGATCTCAAACTGCGCCAGCCCCGCTCCCGCGCTCAAGTGATCGCCACGGAGTATGTGCAAGAAGAAGTGGGCATCGTGATGCTCTCCGAAGGCGTGTCCGTGAAAGAGCTGGCCGAGAAGTGCAATCGCCCCGCCAAGGACGTGGTGGCCAAGCTCCTCCACCGGGGCATTTTCGCGACCATCAACCAGCCTCTGGATACGGAACTGGCCAAGGAGATCGCCCGGGAGTTCGGCTATCTGGCTGACATCGTCACTTTTGAAGAAGACGTGCAGATCAGCGCCGAGGAACACAGTGAAGTACAGGGCGAGAAACTGCCCCGCCCACCAGTCATCACCATCATGGGCCACGTGGACCATGGCAAGACCTCGCTGCTGGATGCCATTCGCAAGACCAAGGTGGCGGTGGGCGAAGCCGGCGGCATCACCCAGCACATCGGCGCCTATCATGTGGACGTGAAGGACAAGAACACGGGCCTCATGCGCCAGGTGGTTTTCCTGGATACGCCGGGCCACGAAGCTTTCACCAAGATGCGCGCCCGGGGCGCCAAGGTCACGGATATCGCCATCCTGGTGGTGGCCGCGGACGACGGCGTGATGCCCCAGACCATCGAGTCCATCAACCACGCCAAGGCCGCGGATGTGCCCCTGGTCGTGGCCATCAACAAGATTGACAAGCCCGGCGCCAATGCCGACAAGGTCCAGCAGGGGCTTCTGCAGCACAATGTGCAGACCGAAGCCTACGGTGGCGACGTGCCGGCGGTCGCGGTGAGCGCCAAGACCAAACAGGGTCTGGATGAATTGCTGGAGACGCTGCTGCTGGTGGCGGATATGAAGGAGCTCACGGCGGTCTACGATTGCCCGGCGGCAGGTTCCATCGTCGAGGCAAGACTGGACAAGGGCCGTGGCGCCGTGGCCACGGTGCTGGTGCAACAGGGCACGCTGCATCAGGGCGACATCTTCGTCGCTGGGGCGACCATGGGCCGCGTGCGGGCCATGTTCAACGACCGGGGCGAGCGCATCACTGAAGCGGGTCCCTCCAATGCTGTGCAGATCCTGGGCTTCGAGGATGTCCCGTCCTCTGGCGACAACTTCCAGATCGTGGAAAGCGAGAACAAGGCCCGCACTATCGTGGGCTTCCGCCAGGAAAAGGCCAAGGCCGCCGCGCTCCAGAAGCAGCGGGTAACGCTGGAGAACATTTTCAGCACCCTGAAAGACGGGTTGGTGAAGGAACTGCCCCTCATCATCAAAGCCGATGCCCAAGGTTCCGTGGAATCCCTGGTGGGCCAGCTGGAGAAACTCAGCACTGACAAGGTCCGCGTGCGCATCATCCACGCCGCCGCAGGCACCGTGAACGAGAACGATGTGCTGCTGGCCGAAGCCTCCAAGGCCATCGTCATAGCCTTCAACACCAAGGCCGAGAAGAAGGCTGACGAATTGGCCCATGAAGAAGGTGTTGATATCCGCTTCCACGATGTCATCTACAAGATCACCGAGGAAATCGAAGCCGCCATGGTGGGCCTGCTGGACGCCACCGAAAAGGAAACCATCCAAGGACAGGCGGAAGTGCGCCAGATCTTCAAGGTCAATAAGACCATCATCGCCGGTTCCTTCGTCACCGAAGGCAAGGTCCAGAAATCCTTCAAGGCCCGGGTAAAGCGGGGCGAAGAAGTGGTTTTCGAAGGCCTCCTCAAGAGCTTGAAGCGCTTCAAGGATGATGTGCACGAAGTGAAGAACGGCCTCGATTGCGGTATTTCCCTGGAGGGCTTCGATGGCCTGAAGGAAGGCGATGTCATCGAGTTCTTCACCAACGAGAAAGTGATCGCCACCAGCCTGTCCTAAGGGCTCACGGCTTGGAGCCATCAACTATGGGCTTTGAGCTATCAGCCATCAGCTATCAGCTATCAGCTATCAGCTATCAGCTATCAGCTATCAGCTATCAGCTATCAGCTCAAAGCTGATGGCTCATAGCTCATAGCCGTCCTGTGATCCACGTCACAAGTTCCACCTGAGATGCTGACTCATTATCCTTCCAGGAGGTCCTGATGTCCGCGCCGACCTTTGCCCTTACCGCCGTCCAAACCAAGGAAGCCACCAATCCCTTGGGCATCATCCGGCTAGACCACATCCAGTTGACCGGCTCCATCGAGAAGCTGGAGCCGCTCTATCGCCGCATGGGATTCGCCCGGGTGGCCTCCAACCAGGGCGCCTGGGGCCGCGTGATCCATCTGCGGCAGAACAAGATGGATATCGCCATCGCCGAAAGCGATGGAAGCACGCAGTACGGAACCTATTTCGCGCAGCATGGCGAAGGCGCGAATGCGCTGGCCTTCGAAGTGGATGATTGCGAAGCCGCCTTGCAGCAAGCCGCGAAACGCGGTGCCAAGGTCCGCCTGGAGCCCCTGACCCAGGACTTCCAGGAAGGTCACTTGAAAGTGGCTGCCATCCAAGGTTTCGGGGACGTGTGGAACTACCTGGTGGAGCGCCGGGGCCAACAAGACTGCTTCGTCATGCAGACCACCAAGGACGAGCTTCCGGCCCTCTCCAACCCGGGCCTGCTGCGCGTGGATCACCTCACCAACAATGTCGGCGTGGGCGAGATGGACCGCTGGGTGGAATTCTACGAAAGCATCTACGGCTTCGTGGTCACGCGG